>CADCOV010000122.1 GCA_902803185.1 uncultured Eubacteriales bacterium | reverse complement strand
GACCATGAAGCTGCATGACATGTTTACCGGAGACAAGACCGTCTTTTCCTTTGAGATCTTCCCGCCGAAACGGAACGACCCGGTGGAGAAGGTCTTCGACACCATAGAGAAGCTGGCGGATCTGAAGCCTGCCTTCATTTCCGTGACCTACGGCGCCGGAGGCTCACTGGCAGATCACATGACCATCGCCATCGCCTCCGCAATCAAAAACATCTACCACACGGAGACCGCCGCCCACCTGACCTGCGTGAACTCCACGAAAGCGGACATCGACGAGGCCATCCGCCAGATGAAGGAGGGCCACATCGAGAACATCCTGGCGCTCCGGGGAGATATGGTGGAAGGGCAGGAGCCCTGCCGCGATTTCGAGCACGCCAGCGACCTGGCCGCCTACATCCACGCCGGGCATCCGGAGTTCGGCATCTCCGGCGCCTGTTATCCGGAGGGACATCCGCAGAGCCCGGACGTGGTCAGCGACATCATCAACCTGAAGAAGAAGGTGGACGCCGGCGCCAGCCACCTGGTGAGCCAGCTGTTCTTCGACAATCAGATGTTTTACGACTTCCGGGACAAAGCCCGGATCGCCGGGATCGACGTGCCGATCGAAGCGGGCATCATGCCGGTCATCAACGCGGCCCAGATCGAGAAGATGGTCTCCATGTGCGGCGCGAGCCTGCCGGCCAAATTCTCCCGGATGATGGCGAAATACGGCGATAACAAGGAAGCTATGCGGGATGCGGGCATCGCCTACGCGGTGGACCAGATCGTGGATCTGATCGCCCACGGCGTGGACGGCATCCACCTCTACACGATGAACAACCCTTACGTGGCCCGCAGGATCACGGAGAGCATCCGCAGCCTCCTGTAGGCGGAAGGAGCCATCATGACAGCAAAAGAGAGATTTCAGGCCTTCCTCGCGGACAGGGAGTTCGTCTTCCTGGACGGCGCCATGGGCACCATGCTCCAGAGCCTGGGGCTGGACCTGGGGAAGCTCCCGGAGGCCCTGAACATCACCCATCCGGAGGCGGTGACCTCCATCCATAAACAGTACATCGACGCGGGCAGCGACATCATCTACAGCTGCTCCTTCGGCGTCAGCGACCGCAAGACCGAAGGGACCGCCTACACCACCGAGCAGCTGATCGGTGCCGCCGTGGCGAACGCCAGGAAGGCGGCGGAGGGGACGGAGACCCTGGTCGCCCTGGACATCGGGCCCCTCGGGGTCATGATGGAGCCCTATGGGACCCTGTCTTTCGAGGACGCCTACGGCATGTTCCAGAAGCAGGTCCTGGCCGGGAAGGGGGCGGACCTCATCGTCATCGAGACCATGACGGACCTCAGGGAGGCTCGCTGCGCGCTCCTGGCGGCCCGGGAGAACACGGACCTCCCGGTGATGGTCACCCTGACCTTCGAGGAGAACCGCAGGACCTTCACCGGCACCCAGCTCTCCGCCATGGCGCTGGTGCTGGAGGGCCTGGGGGCGGACGCCATCGGCATCAACTGCTCGCTGGGACCGAAGGAATTCATCCCGATGATCGAGGAGCTCTCCCGCTGGACGACGCTGCCGATCATCGCGAAGCCGAACGCAGGCCTGCCGGACCCGTCGACGGGGGAATACCCGTTCACGCCGGAGGAGTTCGCCGAAGGCTGTACGGAGCTGATCCCGTACGGGGTCAAGCTGGTGGGCGGCTGCTGCGGCAGCGACCCGCGGTTCGTCGCGGCCCTGAAGCGGGCCTTCCGCGGCAAAACCTACTGCAAACAGGACCCGTCCATCCCGTCCGCGGTCTGTTCCCCTGAGGCGACCGTCGTCATCGACCAGCCGCGGATCATCGGAGAGAGGATCAACCCGACGGGCAAGAAGAAGCTCAAGGAAGCCTATAAGAACGGGGATTACGAATACATCCAGGCCCTGGCGGCGGAGCAGACCGACGCCGGTGCGGAGATCCTGGACGTGAACGCGGGCGTCCCGGGCATCGATGAGAAGGACGCCATGCTGAAGGCGGTCCGGGCCCTGGCAGGGGTCACCACCGCACCGCTTCAGATCGACTCCGGGAACCCGGAGGTGCTGGAAGCGGCCCTTCGGATCTATCCGGGCAAGGCCATCGTGAACTCCGTGAACGGAGAGGAGCGCTCCCTCAGCCGGATCCTGCCGGTGGTAAAGAAGTACGGCGCAGCCGTCGTGGGACTGACCTTAGACGAGGAAGGCATCCCGAAGGACGTGGCCACCAGGCTCGCCATCGCCTCCCGCATCCTGCAGCGGGCGGAGGCCCTGGGGATCCCGAAGCGGGACATCTACATCGACTGCCTGACGCTGACCGTCTCCGCGGAGCAGGAGAACGCCTCCAACACGCTCTTTGCCCTCCGCAAGGTGAAGGAGGACCTGGGACTCAGGACGGCCTTAGGCGTCTCCAACATCTCCTTCGGCCTGCCGAACCGGCCGATGATCAACAAAAACTTCCTGCAGATGGCTTTGATGAGCGGGCTGGATCTTCCGATCATCAACCCGTCGGACGCCGAGATGGTGCGGGCGGTGGACGTGTACCGCCTGATCATGAACATCGATAAGGGCGCCGCTTCCTACATCGAGAAGTACGCGGCGGAGCTTTCGGCCCCCGCGGCTGGAGGCGCTCCCGGTCAGACGGTGAAGAACGCGGGACCGGAGCCGGGGACCCTGGGCTACGCCATCGCCAACGGCCTCGCCGCCGAAGCGAAGGCCCTGACCTTCGCGCTGCTGAAGGAGAAGGACCCGATCGCCGTCATCAACGAGGACCTGATCCCGGTGCTGGACCGGGCGGGGGAGGAGTTCGAGAAGGGAAGGATCTTCATCCCGCAGCTCATCCTGACCGCCACCACGGCCCAGAGCGCCTTTGACGCCGTCAAGGAGACGATCCAGGCCTCCGGCGCCAGACAGGCCAGCGAGGGGAAGATCGTCGTCGCCACCGTCAAAGGGGACATCCACGACATCGGCAAGAACATCGTCAAGGTCATCCTGGAGAACTACGGCTACGAGATGATCGACCTGGGGAAGGACGTGGATCCGGAGCTGATCGCGGACACCGTCGTGGCCCAGGACTGCAGGCTGCTTGGGCTGTCGGCCCTCATGACCACGACTTTAGGCAGCATGGAGGAGACCATCGCCCTGGTGAAGAAGCGGGCGCCGCACTGCCGGATCATGGCGGGAGGCGCGGTCCTGACCGAGGATTACGCCCTGAGGATCGGCGCGGATTTCTACGTGAAGGACGCCAAGGCCTCCGCGGACCGGGCGAAGGAAGTCTTCGGCTGAAGAAGGCCGCCCCCAAAGGGGATCGAACGGTATAGTTTACGATAATAATTACGCGGCAACCTTTAGATAATAAAAAGGCTGCCGTTTTGTTTTGTACGGCGAAAAGTGCATGGAAAAGGCGTCATATTTTTCGAATTAGCATTGCTTTAGAACGAAAAAGCTATATAATGGAAACATAAAGGAGAGGAATGCTATGGAAACCAATCGCCTCATCATCAGAGAATCCACATTTGCCGACTGCTCCTTCTTCGCGGAGTGGGAGGTCAGGCCTGAGGTCAACGAGTTCTTCACCATCGATGACGACCGGGATTACGAGCAGATCGTGACCGAGTTCATCGAGCGGAAGAACGATCCGACCCAGCTCCAGTTCACGATCTGTCTGAAGCCGGAGGGCAAGCCGATCGGCCGGATCTACATCTCCAACATCAACCATCACTACGATTCCCTGGACATCACGAGGATCTACATCGCGGATCCTTCGCTCCGGAACCAGGGGTACGGGGAGGAGGCCCTCCGGAAGATCCTGGAGTACGCCTTCATCAACCTCCACATGGAGCGGGTCACCTTAGACCACTTCCTGAAGAACAAGCCGGCAGCCTATCTCTACACCAAGGTCGGCTTCAAGGACGAGGGCATCATGAGGAGCGGCGGCAAGAAGAACGGCCGCTACATCGACTTGCAGCTCAAGTCCATGATCCGTGCGGAATACCTCAACAGCACCCGGCATTTGGACGACTAAAGAGGACTGATCGCGGCAGTCCGAAAAATGCCCAAAATTGCCGAAAAAAGTACTTGTACTTTTGTAAAGGCTTGTGTTATAATACTGCTTGCGGTTCGCGTTTAGAGCAATCCGCGGATCGTTTTGAAACGAAATGATCCCTGATTTCATCAGGATAGACTTTTGATAAAGGAGGTGCGGCAATATGGCAAGAAGATGCGAAATTTGCGGAAAAGGCCAGGTATCCGGCAACAATGTTTCCCATTCCATGAGACATACCAGACGCAAGTGGAATGCGAACATCCAGACCGTCAAGATCAACGACAACGGCACTGTCAGAAGGGCTAAGGTTTGCACGAGATGCATGAGATCCGGTAAGATCGACCGCGCCATCTAAGCCGAGGATACGGTTCCGCGAGAGCAGCTTTGCTTTCGCGGTTTTTTCGTTTCAGACGGAACTTTTTGTAAGAACGGGAGGAAACCGGCGCAGGATGGACCTTTTGATCGCCTTCCTCATCTTCATCATATCCGTGGTGGGGGTGCTGATCCTGGATCAGAGCCTCATCATCGCCATGCTGATCGGCCTGGTCGTCTTCTGGTATACGGGGATGCGCCGGGGCGGTTCTTTCCATGCCATCGGAAAGGCGGCCATGGCCTCCGTCCGGGATTCCCTGATCGTGATCAAGGTCATGCTGATCATCGGCCTGCTCACGGGGATCTGGCGGACCTCCGGGACCATCACCATCTCCATCTATTACGGCCTGATGGCGATCCGGCCCCAGCTGTTCCTGATCGTGACCTTCCTGCTTTGCTGCCTGCTGAGCTACGCCCTGGGCACCAGCTTCGGCGTGGCGGCGACGGTGGGGGTGATCTTCATGGCCCTGGCGAGGAGCGGGGGCGTGGATCCTTTGGTCACCGCCGGCACGATCTTCAGCGGCGTCTATTTCGGCGACCGCTGCTCACCGGTCTCCTCCAGCGCCAACATGGTCGCGGGGATCACCGGCACGAAGATCTACGACAACGTGAAATGGATGATGAAGACCGGCGCCGTGCCGTTTTTGCTGACCCTGGGGATCTATTCCTTCCTGTCCTTCCGGCATCCGCTGTCGGCGGTGGACGAGTCCCTGCGGTCGGCGCTCTCCACGGACTTCTCCCTGTCCCTGTGGTCCTTCCTTCCGGCGGTCCTGATGCTCCTGCTGCCGCTCTTCAAGGTGAGCGTGATCCGGTCCATCACCGCCAGCATCGTCAGCGCCGTGCTGGTCTCCTATTTCGTACAGGGCGCGGGCGCGAAGGAGATCCTGACCTCGCTCCTGATCGGCTACGACCATCCGGAGAGCGCGCTGGGGACGCTCCTGAAGGGCGGCGGACTCACCTCCATGCTCGAGGTGGTGATCCTCCTCATCATCTCCTCCATGTACAGCGGGATCTTCCGGGAGACGAAGATGCTGGACCAGATGCACGAGAAGCTGGCGGGCTTCTGCAAGCGGTTCGGCAGGTTCCATACGATGACCCTGACCAGCATCGTGGTGGGCGGGCTGTTCTGCAACCAGACCATCTCCATCCTGATGTGCCGGGACCTGCTGCAGGAGGCCTATGAGAGGACCGGGGGGACCTCTCAGGAATTCGCGATCGACATGGAAAATTCCGTGATCCTGATCTGCTGCTTCATCCCGTGGGCCGTCGGTGCCATGGTGCCGCGGCAGTTCCTCGGGGTCGGCGTGGGCTGCATGGTCTACGCGGTATATATGTATCTCGTCCCGCTGACCTACTGGTTTCTGAAACCGGTGTTCGCGGCATTCCGCAGCGACAGGAGGGCACATGTACAGCAAGGAAACTGAACGGGGCACCATCTCCGTGTCCAACCGGGTCTTCGCGGACCTGATCCTCTCCGCGCTGGAGAAGGAGGGCCTGGAAGACCGGATCTGGGTCTCCAACCGCAAGGCCAGGATCCTGGAAAACGAGAACGACGTGGCGGCGAGCCTCAAGGTGGACCGGACCGAAAGCGGCCGGATCGACCTGGCCTTTTCCATCGTCGTGCGGTTCGGTGAGAGCATCTCCGCCCTGACCGACAAGCTGGCGGAGCGGCTCGCCGAAACCATCTATAAGGGCACCGCCCGCATGCCGGAGCGGATCACGATCTTCGTGGCGGGCGTGAAGTCCAGGGACATCGCCAGGAGAGCGGTCGAAGTGGTGAAGGAATATGAACCTGAATGATCCGATCGGAACGCTGAGGGGCATCGGCCCCAAAAAACAGGAGATCTTCCGCAGCGCCGGGCTTGAGACCCTGGAGGACCTCATGCTCTTCTTTCCGCGCCGCTACGAGGACCGCAGGCATGTGACGGCCCTCAGAGATGCGGAGATCGGCAAGGACGTGCTGGTGGAGGCCTTCGTGCTCCAGAAGCGCTATTCCGGCAATCCATACAAGAAAAACACGCCGCTGTCGGTCCTGATCGACGACGGCTCCGCCCGGGCGGAGGTGGTCTTCTTCAACGGCCGCTACCTGGCCGGGCTCTTCGAGACCGGCGTCACCTACGCCTTCTACGGCAGGCTGACGGAGAACATGGGGCGTCTCCAGCTGATCCATCCCCAGTTCGCCAAGGCCGGAAGCCCGGAGGACCTGCGGGGCATCCTGCCGGTCTATCCGGAGATCAAAGGGGTCTCCCAGAAGGAGATCCGCAGGCTCCAGGCGGAGATCGCGCCCCTGGCGGCGGAGCTTCCGGAGTGGATCCCGGAGGACGTGGTCCGGGAAAACCGCCTGGCTTCTCCGTCTTACGCCATCGAAAACATCCACTTCCCGGAGGACGGCCGGCGGGTCCTGGTCAGCAAGTTCCGGATGGTCTTCGAGGAGCTCTTCACCCTGCAGACCGGCCTCATCAGCCTGAAGCGGGGGAACGCGGCGGTGGGTCGCGGGGCGGTCATCGACTGCTCCCACGGGGACCGCTTCGCCTCGGAGCTTCCCTTTGAACTGACGGAGGGCCAAAAGACCGCCTGGCAGGAGATCCGGGCGGACCTCGCGAGCACCCGGCGGATGAACCGCCTGCTCCAGGGCGACGTGGGCTCCGGCAAGACGGTCATCGCGGAGATGGCCATGTACGCCGCGGCGATGAGCGGGCTGCAGAGCGTCATCATGGCGCCGACGGAGCTTTTGGCCCGGCAGCACCTCAAGACCTTCGAGCAGGATCTGGGCAGCCGGGGCATCCGGTGCGTCCTCCTGATCAGCTCCATGAAAAAGAGCGAGAAGACCGAGGTTCTGAGGGCGATCGAGGAGGGCGAGGCCCAGGTGGTCATCGCCACCCACGCGGTCCTGCAGGACAACGTGGTCTTCCGTGCGCTCGGCCTCGTCATCACCGACGAGCAGCACCGCTTCGGCGTGGACCAGCGGCGGACCCTATCCGCCAAGAACGGGGAGGCCAACGTCCTCGTCATGACGGCGACGCCGATCCCAAGGACCCTGGCGGTCATCTACTACGGGGATCTCGACGTCTCCCAGATCCGCACCATGCCGGCGGGCCGGCAGCGGATCCACACCGCGAAGGCGGGCAAAGAGGAGCGCCGGAAGGTCTACGAGTTCGCGGAGAAGGAGATCGAAAAGGGCCGGCAGGTCTACGTGGTCGCGCCTTTGATCGAGGAGTCCGACAAGATCGACGCCAGCTCTGCGGAGGAACTGTTCAAAAAGCTCCAGCGCTTCTTCAAGAACCGCCGGGTGGCTTTGGTCCACGGCGCCATGAAGCCGGCGGACAAGGACCGGGTCATGGCGGGCTTCGCGGCGGGGGAGGTGGACGTCCTGGTCTCCACCGTCGTGATCGAGGTGGGCATCAACGTCCCGAACGCCACGGTCATGATCATCGAGAACGCCGAGCGGTTCGGCCTGGCCCAGATGCACCAGCTTAGGGGCCGGGTGGGCAGAGGGAGCGAGGTCTCCTACTGCTTTTTGATCACCGACTCGGAGAGCGATCTGGCCCTGCAGCGGGCGGAGATCATGTGCCGGACCTCGGACGGCTTTGAGATCGCCGAGGAGGACCTGAAGCTCAGGGGGCCGGGAGAGCTCTTCGGCACCAGGCAGCACGGCATCCCGCAGCTGCAGGTCAGCGACATGCTGCGCCACGCGGACGTGCTGGAGAAGGCCCAGAAGGCCGCAAGAACGGTATTGGAACGGGATCCGGCCCTCACCGCCGAGGAGGACCGGGGACTCAGGGATAAAGTCATCGCGATGTTCGGGGAGCACCTCTCCCTGGATCTGTAACAGAAAGGATCAAAATGAGGATCATCACGGGAAAATACAAGGGCAGGAAGCTGGAGACGCCGGATAACTACGACGTGCGACCGACCAGCGACAAGGTGAAGGAAGCCATCTTCAGCATGCTGATGTACGAGGTGGAGGACGCGGTCTGCGCGGACCTCTTCGCCGGCACCGGCAACCTGGGCCTGGAGGCCCTCTCCAGAGGCGCCGCCAAGTGCTATTTCTCCGACAACGACCGGACCTCCATCGCGCTGGTCAAGGCCAACGTCGAAAAGTGCGGTGCGGAGGCGGAATCGGTGATCATCGCCGGGGATTACATGAAGGCCCTAAGGCGGATCAGCGAGCCGCTGGACCTGATCTTCCTGGATCCGCCTTACGAGTCCGGGTATTATGGAAAGGCGCTGGAGACCATCGACTCTCTTGATTTATTGTCGCAGAACGGTATAATAATAGCGGAGCACGGGAAGAGAACCGACCTGCCTGCACAGGTGGGAGGGCTCGTCTGCTTCAAGAAGAGGCGCTACGGCAAGTCCGACGTGTCCCTGTACGCCAGGGAGACGTCTGTCCACTGCGAAGAGAGCGACACCTCAGGAGGAGAGCTTTGAGCACAGCATTGTATTCGGGATCCTTCGATCCCATGACCAACGGGCACCTCGACATCATCACGAGAGCCTCCCGCATGTTCGACCACCTCGTCGTGGGCGTCATCTATAACCCGAACAAGTCCCCGCTGTTCTCCGTGGAGGAGCGGGTCAGCCAGATCCAGCGGGTGACCGCGGATCTTCAGAACGTCAGCGTGGACCACTTCACGGGCCTGCTGGCGGATTACGTGAACGCCAACCGGTTCGACGCCGTCGTGAGAGGGCTCAGGGCGACCACGGATTTCGAGTATGAGATCCAGATGGCCCAGATGAACGCCAGGCTCTTCGCGCCGGGGATCGAGTCCGTATTCCTGATGACGAGTCCGGAGTACTCCTTCATCAGCTCCAGCATGGTCAAGGAAGTCGTGTCTCTGAACGGCTGCGTCGACGGCCTCGTGCCGGAGACGATCCTGGAAGAGATCAAACATAAATTCAACGTATAGGAGGACATCGAGATGACAGTACTGGAATTGTTAGATGAACTGGAAGAAATGATCAACGCCGCACCGAAGCTGCCGCTGACCGGCAAGATCATGGTCGACGCCAACGAGATCCTGGACATGGCGAATGACATCCGCCTGTCTCTGCCGGACGATGTCCCGCAGGCCAAGTGGGTGCAGGACGAGAAGGAACGCATCCTCGCCGACGCCAAGTCCGAATACGAGCGCATCATCATCGAGGCCAAGAAGCAGGCGGACACCATGGTGGAGAAGGACGTCATCACGGCGAGGGCCGTGGACGTGGCCGGCGAGATCTACCGCAAGGCGGACGAGTATTCCAAGAACATGACCCTGCGCACCTACCGCTACATGGACGACGTGCTGACGGGTTTCCGGGAGAAGATCGTCGACGTCAACAATACCTATTTCAATACGCTTTATAACGACATCACCAGGGAGTTCGAGCAGATCACCGGCGTGCTGGATCATGACATCAACGAAGTGCGCGTCATGACGGACGACACGGAGAACGCGGCTCTGCCGGAGCACAGGATCCAGATCCCGGTCGGCGAGGGCGGCAATGAGTGATCCGTCCTCCAGGACCATACTGGGCATCGCCGCCGAGTTCGATCCCTTCCACGAGGGACACCGTTACCTGATCGAGCAGGCAGCGGCGATTTCCCCTGCGGACGGCGTCGT
>CADCOV010000121.1 GCA_902803185.1 uncultured Eubacteriales bacterium | reverse complement strand
CCCGGTCTACACCTCCAGAGGCGAATACGGCGCCATCGTCGGCGTGCCGAGGGTCCTCGACTTGATGGACAAATACAACTTCAAGGGTACCTTCTTCATCCCTGGCCACACCGTGGACACCTTCCCGGAGGTCTGCCAGGAGATCGTCAGAAGAGGCCATGAGGTCGGCCACCACGGCTACATGCACGGGGATCCGACGGATTTGCCGTACGACGTGGAAGAAGCGATCATGGTCAAAGGCCTCGAGACACTGGACAAGATCGGCGTCAGGCCGATTGGCTACCGGTCCCCGGGCTTCGACTTCAGCCCGAACACCGTCGAAATCCTGGAGAAGTACGGGATCAAATACGACAGCTCCCTCATGGGCAACGACTATTATCCGTACTGCCCGGCGCCGTGCACCCTGCACACTGACCGGGGCAACGAGTTCGGCGAACCGGCCAACCTGGTGGAGATGCCGGTATCCTGGTTCTTGGACGACTTTCCACACTCTGAGTTCATCATGACCCGTACCGGCATGAAGCCGCAGAGCCAGATCTTCGAGATCTGGAAGGCCCACTTCGATTACGGCGTCAAGAACATCAAGAACGGCATGATGGCGGTCTGCACCCACCCGCAGGTCATCGGCCGTCCGCACAACATCACGATGCTGGAAGAGTTCATCGCTTACATCCTGGAGCAGGGGGCATACATCGCGCCTCTCTGCGAAGTCTATGATATGGTCACCTTCGAGTGACCCTATCGGGGAAAGCTATACACGATGCGGGGCGGCCTCGGCCGTCCCGCAATACCCCCCGGGAGGATACTGTGGATAAGATTTATTACAACGGAAACATCCGGGCGATGGACGCGGAGGGGAGCGTCTGTTCCGCCATCGGCATCGAGGAGGGCAGGATCTGCTTTTTGGGCAGTGACGAAGAAGCCCTGGGCCTCGACGCCGCGGAACGGATCGACCTCGCCGGCAAGACCGTCCTGCCCGGTCTCATAGATTCGCACCTTCACCTCCTCAACTACGCGTTTGTCAAGGGCTCCTACCGCATGGGCTCCGCCACCTCCATCGCGGAGATCATCGAAGAGGGAAAGCGCCTCATCGGGGCGGGTCTGGAGGAGGGAGTCTGGCTCTACGGCCGGGGCTGGAACCACGATAACTTCACCGATGAGCAGCGGTTTTTGACCCGTTTTGATCTCGACCAGATCTCGACGGAGGTGCCGATCCTGTTCATCCGCAACTGCGGCCACGTCGCCGCCGTCAACAGCCTGGCCTGCGAGAAGGTCCTGGCCTCCAAGGGCATCGAAGCCTACCTGGACCAGATCGACGTGGAGAAGGGCATCCTGACGGAGGCCTCGGTCAAATCCTGCTACAACGTCATGGCGGAGCCGTCGGTGGCCCGCATCAAAGAGCTCATCCTGGGCGCCCAGGGTGACTTCGCGAAGTGCGGCATCACCACCATCGGAAGCGACAACTTCCTCTCCCTGCCGGGCCGCAATCCGTACACGATCATGCAGGCCTTCAATGAACTGGAGGAGGAGGGCGCCCTGACCCTGAGGGTCCAGGAGCAGGCTTCCTTCACCTGCTGCGAGGATCTGGCCACCTTCCTGGACCGGGGCTACCGCGCCGGCGGGAAGGGAGACTTCTACAGCATCGGTCCGGTCAAGCTGTTCCAGGACGGCTCCTTAGGCGCCAGGACGGCCCGGATGAACGAGCCGTACGACGGCACCGACACCTGCGGCACCATCGTGCACCCGCAGGAGGAACTGGACGAGCTGGTGGATCTGGCCTACCGCAGCGGCATGTCCCTGCTGGTCCACGCCATCGGCGACAAAGCCTCCGACATGGTGATGGATTCCTACCGGAAGGCCATCGACAGGCACGGCAGGCGGGACGCGCGCCTTGCGATCAACCACCTGCAGCTGGTCAGCGAGGATCTCTTTGACCGCATGAAAGAATACGACATCCTGGCCTTCATCCAGCCGGTCTTCGTCGCCAGCGACAAGGGCATGGTGGCGGGCCTGGTGGGCGAGGAGCGGGCCGGCAGATCCTACGCATGGAAGACCATGCTGGACAAGGGCCTCATCCTCTGCGGCGGCTCCGACGCCCCGGTGGAGTCCTTCGACGTCCTGGAGAACGTGGAGATCGCTTTGACCCGGGACAAGATCGGGGAGTGCACCGAAGGGTGGCACCCTTGGGAGAAGCTGACCATCGACGAAGCGCTCCGGGCCTTCACCATCGACAATGCCTACGGCATGTTCCTGGAGGACAAGCTGGGCAGCCTGGAGATCGGCAAGCTGGCGGACCTCGCGATCCTCAGCGCCGACCCATATGAGACCGATTCGCACCGGATCCACGAGATCAAAGTCGCCCGCACCGTCGTAGGAGGCAAGGAGGTCTACGTCAATGAATAAGAACTACCCGAATCTCTTCTCGCCGCTCACGGTGGGGAACATCCGCCTCAAGAACCGCATCGCCATGTCGGCCATGCACACCTGCTACTTCAACACGGACGGCACCGTGTCCCCGAAGGCCAGAGCCCACTACATCGAGCGGGCCAGGGGCGGCGTGGGCCTCATCGTGACGGAGGTCGCCAGCATGGAGTGGCCAATCGGCCGGGGCAGCAAGAGAGAGCCGAGATACAACGACCCGACCTGCCGAACGAGTGGGCGGACGTGATCCAGACCGTGCATTCCTTCGGTACGAAGATCATCGCCCAGCTGAACCACGCGGGCTTCATCGCCCCGCCTGAGCTCAACCTGGGCCAGCAGTCGGTGACCGCCTGGGCGGAGGGCGGCGAGAACGCCGTCACCAGCGAGTACCACAATGCCCGCTCCATGACCGTCGAAGAGATCGAGCACCTCATCGAGATGGCCGGCGTCTGCGCCGCCAACATCGAGAGCTGCGGCTTTGACGGCATCGAGTTCCACGCGGCCCACGACTATCTGTTCAACGAATTCCTGAGCCCGATCACCAATAAGCGGAACGACGCCTACGGCGGCTCCCGGGAGAACCGGGCCAGAGTCCTCATCGAGTGCATCAAAAAGGCCAAGGCGGCCCTCGCGCCGGGCAAGATCATCAGCGTCAAGATCCCGGTCAGGGAGGAACTGCCGGACGGCATGACCATGGAGGACGGCGTGGATCTGGCGAAGCGGTGTGAAGAGGCCGGCGCCAATCTGATCGACTGCTCCGTGGGCCAGGGCCCGGACGGCAACGCCACCGAGGCGGAATGGATGCCGGACGGCCGCAGGCTCCACTACGCCGCCGCCGTCAAACCGCACATGACCACCGCCAAGGTCGCCGTCGTCGGCAAGATCCGCACGCCGGAGCTG
>CADCOV010000120.1 GCA_902803185.1 uncultured Eubacteriales bacterium | reverse complement strand
CCTCCGCATTGAATTGCGGGGACGGCGGTGCCGTCCCCGCGCTAATAGTCAGATCAGTTTCAGCTTCGCCTTACGCAAGCTCGGTGTGGCCGTAGTTGCCCCAGCCCCACTTGCCGGTGCCGTCCGCCGGGAGATTGACGAACTTGTTGCTCGCCGCTTCCGGAGCGGAATAGGAGACGACCGGGACATAAGGCATATCCTCGGCCAGATACTTCTGGACCTCTTTGTAGAGAGGGATACGGTCAGCCATGTCGCCGAGAGCGACCGCCTGGGCCAGCAGTTCGTCGACCTTGGCGTTGCTGTACTTACCGGTGTTGTCGCCGCCGGTGGTGCCGATGCGGCCGGTCAGAGCGGACGGGTCAGGACCCAGGAAGCCGCCGTGCATCTCGATCTCGAACTCACCGCCGAGGACCTTGTCGACCCAGCCGTTGAAGTCATAGACCTGGACTTCGATCTCAACGCCTGCCTCAGCCATGGTGGCCTTGATCAGGTTGGCCATTTCCGGATAGCCCATGCCCTCGAAGACGACGAGTCTGACGCCCTTGATGTAGTAACCGTCGGCATCCGCCTTGAGGCCCGCAGCCTCCAGGTCCGCCTTGCAGCCTTCGATATCGAAGTTCGGTGCGACATCGTCCATGTTCGCGATCGCGGAGACCATGGATGGATACATGGAGTATTCCGGGGTCTGATAACCGTTGTAGATCTTCGTGGAGATCTCATCCTTGTTGATCGCCTTGGCCAGCGCGACGCGGACCGCAGCCTGATCGAACGGCTCCTTCGTGCAGTTGTAGATGAAGCGAACCGGGGACGGATAGTCATTGTAGTAGACGTTGAAGAGGCCGGTGGCTTCCACGTCGCCCGCGGAGGCGGTCGGGATGGCTTCCATGAAGTCGATCTCGCCGTTCTTCAGGGCTTCGACCGCGGTGGTCTCATCCGGGATGATGGAGAAGATCAGCTTATCCAGCTTGGCCGGCTCAGGGAACGCGTCGTTTCTGACGAGGGTGACACTGACGCCCTGCTCATAGGAATCCAGCTTGAACGGGCCGCAGGTCACAGGCTCGCTGTTCGCCGCCGCGTCATCCCAGTTCTCAGCGCCGCCGTAAGCTTCCTCGGAGAGGATGAAGGTGGCGTACCAGGCCAGGGAGGACAGGAAGGAAGCGTCCGGGGAACCCAGCTTGAAGACGACAGTGTAGTCATCCGGCGTCTCGATGGCGGAAACGTTCGCCATGGCATAGTTGAAGTAGTAGGACGCGTTGTTCTTGATGGTCTCGAAGGTGTACTTGACGTCGCCTGCATCCAGCGGGTTGCCGTCGGTCCAGACGAGGTCCTTTCTCAGGTGGAAGGTCAGCTCGCTGGCGTCATCGTTGTACTCCCAGGATTCTGCCGCTTCGCCGACGATACCGGTCTTGCTGGCGTCCAGGCCGACCAGTCTCAGATAGATGTTCTGCGCGATGGGGTAGAGATTGTCGTCGCCGACCATATCCGGGTTGAAGGACGTCGGGTCGCCGATGGAACGGACGATGAACGTGCCGCCCTCAGCCGCTTCGCTTTCGCCGCCGGAGCTCTCTCCGCCGCCGCTTCCGGAACCGCCGCCGCAGGCCGTCATCATGACCATGGCGAGGCACAGGACGATGGCAAGGATTGCCAAAACTTTCTTCTTCATACGTTCTTTACCTCCTAACTGTATGAAAGGGTTGCTTTGCCGGTTCCCGATCGCGGCAGGCTCCGGCTATTTTCACAGCATCATCTGCTTTGAAAACAAGTGTACCAGTGTCCGTTCTCGAGCTCGATCCGCTCAGGATA
The DNA here is from genome assembly GCA_902803185.1 of uncultured Eubacteriales bacterium. Taxonomy (GTDB): domain Bacteria; phylum Bacillota; class Clostridia; order Peptostreptococcales; family Anaerovoracaceae; genus Eubacterium_B. The sequence goes on along the minus strand of CADCOV010000120.1, from coordinate 7,126 downwards.
GCTCTTGTGACACGCTTCGCAGACCTCGCTGCACCGCTCCGCGAAGTAGCAGCCCGGCCCCGGATTCAGAGGCGTCGGCGGCTCTCCTTCGATCTCGATGCTTTCCGAGACTTCGAAAGGATCGATGGAAGCGCAGTTGGAGATCAGCGCTCTGGTGTACGGGTGCATCGGATTTTTGATCACGTCGTCCGCCGTCCCGTATTCGACGACTCTGCCCAGGTACATCACGGCGATGTGATCCGAGATGTAGCGGGTCAAAGCGATGTCGTGGCTGATGAACATCACTGCCGCGTCCTTCTGCTCCGCCAGATCGATCAGCATGTTGATGATGTCGGCTCTGACGGATACGTCCAGCATGGAGACCGGTTCGTCCGCGATGATGAAGGACGGCTCCAGGAACATGGACCGGATGATGGAGATACGCTGCAGCTGGCCGCCGGAAAGCTCGTGCGGGAACCGCTCCATGATGTCATCCGCCGGCGTCAGGCCGTTGGCCTCCAGGGCCTCGCAGCACTTCTGCCAGCGCTCGTCATCGGAGGCGCCGATCCCGTGGATCTTCATCGGGCGCATCAGGATCTTGGCGATCGTATCTCTTGGCGTAAAGGTATCAAACGGATTCTGGAAGACCATCTGCACCTGGCGGCGGAAGGCCCTCGCATCCTTTTTGATCATGTCTTTGGTGGAGACGCCGTCGATGAAGCAGTCTCCGGAGGTCGGCTCCTCCAGACGGGTCAGGACCTTGGCCAGGGTCGACTTGCCGCAGCCGGACTCGCCGATGATGCCCAGGATCTCGCCCCTTTCGATGGTGAGGTCGATGTCGTCGCAGGCCTTGATGAAGTCCTTGCCCCTGCCGTTCAGCGGTTTGCCTGCGGCCTTGGCGCTCCCCTTGTACGGGTACCACTTGGAGACGCTCTCCACGGAGATGAATGCCTTACTCATGGTCCGCCTCCTCTCCTTCCTTCTCATACAGGAGGCAGCGGATCATCCTGCCGTCCTCCAGGGTCTTAGGAATCGGCCGTCTCTTCCTGCACTCCTCCGTGGCGAAGGCGCAGCGCGGGGCGAAATTGCAGCCCTCGGCTTTGACCGAAAGGTTCGGCATGAATCCCGGGATCGCCTTCAGCCGCTCCTGCTCGCCCTTGAGGGACGGGAAGGAAGCCAGCAGGCCCTTCGTGTACGGGTGCTTCGGGTCCCGGAAGATGTCCTTGACCTCCCCCACTTCCACCAGGATGCCGGCGTACATGACGGCGACCTTGGTGCAGGAGGCGGCCACGACGGACATGTCGTGGGTGATCATGATCCGGGCCATATCCATCTCTTTTTCCATCTGGACGACCTCGTCCAGGATCTGGCTCTGGGTGATGACGTCTAGGGCCGTGGTGGCTTCATCAAAGACCACCAGCTTCGGTCCGTGGAGCAGGGAGATGGCGATGGCCACTCTCTGCAGCATGCCGCCGCTCATCTCGTGAGGATAAAGGTCGTAGACCCGCGGCGCCAGATTGACCAGCTTCAGCAGGTAGATCATCCGCTCCCTGATCTCCTCCGAAGTCGCCTTCGGCTCGTGTACCCGGTAGATGTCCTCCACCTGGGTGCGGATGCGGTGCACCGGGCTCAGTGCGCTCATCGCCTTCTGGAACACCACGGAGATGTCCTTCCAGCGGAATTCGTTCATCTCCTCCCGGGAGATCGCGAGGACGTCCTTGCCCCCTTCCCCGCCGAACCAGGCGTGGCCGGTGACCTCGGTGGTCTCCTCGTTCAGGAGCCGGAGGACGGCGTTGGCCAGGGTGGACTTTCCGGAGCCGGACTCGCCCACGATGCCCATGGAATCGCCCTTGTTCAGGATGAGGGAGGCGTCCTGGACGGCGTAGACCTTGTTGCCCCGGTTGCCATAGGTGACGTTCACATTTTCCAGTCTCAATACTTCTTCCATGCCCTCACCTCTTTCTCGCATACTTCGGATCCAGGACGTGGTTCATGCCGTCGCCCAGCAGGTAGAAGATCAAAACCATCAAAACGATGGCGATGCCCGGGAAGGTGCAGATCCACCAGGCGCTGGTGATGTACTGCTTGCCCGCGTAGATCATCTGGCCCCAGCTGATGATGGACGGATCGCCCAGTCCCAGGAAGGACAGGCCGGCCTCGGTCAGGATGGCGTTGGACATGCCCATGGTGGTGTTGGCCACCACCGGGAAGATGCCGTTCGGGATGATGTACTTGAACAGGATCTGGCTCCTGGATTCGCCCATGGAGGTGGCGCTGCGCACGAAGGTCCGCTCCCTCAGGGAGAGGGCCTGGGCCCGCATGAGCTTGGCATTGCTCGGCCAGGTGGTCAGACCGATGACGATCATCACGTTGGTCAGGCTGTTGCCGAAGAGCGCGATGATCAGCATGATCAGGAAGAAGGACGGGAGCATCAGGAAGACGTTGATGATCTCGGAGATCACCAGGTCCACTTTGCCGCCCAGGAAGCCCGCCACGCCGCCGACGAGAACGCCGATACCGCCGGAGATCAGCGCCGAGATCAGCGCGACCTTGAGGGAGGTGCGGACGCCGTAGACGATCATGCTGTAGATGTCCTGCCCCAGATTGTTGGTGCCGAAGAGGTGTCCTCCCTGGCCCACGGCGAACAGGACGTCGTCGCCGTAATGGTACGGATCGTGGCTCGCGATCACAGGCGCGAAGATCACGATGATGATGAGGAGGAGGATGCCGATCACGCCCGCCGTCAGCTGGCGGTCGCTGATGATGGTCTCATAGATGCTTTTCGGTGTCAGTTTCTTGCCCATCTCACGCCTCCTTACTCATACCGGATCCGCGGATCCAGATACGCGTAGATGATGTCGACGATCAGCATGACGACGGCGACAGAGATGCCCATGATGAGGTAGATGCCCATCAGGACCGGATAGTCTCTTTGGTTGATGGCCGTCAGCACCAGCCGGCCCATGCCCGGCCAGGCGAAGACGATCTCGATCAGCGTGACGCCGGTGATCAGGTATGCCATGGAAAGGCCGAAGATGGTGACCGTCGGCAGGATGGCGTTGCGGAACACGTATTTGCGGAAGATGCGGCTCTCCGGCATGCCGGTGGCCCGGAACGTGGTGATGAAGTCCTCGTTGCTGACCTGGATCACGGAGGACTTCGCGATGCGGAAGTACTGCGGGATCAGGATCAAAACCAGGGTCAGGCACGGCAGGAACATGTGGTAGAGCACGTCGAGCATCAGACGGAAACCGGTGTAGCCGGCCCTGACGTCGTTGAAGCCGTAGGATGGGAACCAGCCCAGCCCGGAGGCGAAGATGATGATCAGCATGAGGCCCAGCCAGAAGTTCGGCATGGCGTTAAAGGCGTAGGAGGTGACGGAGACGGCGCCGTCAAAGACGCTCCCCTCCTTCCTCCCGGCGACGATGCCGAGGGCGGTCCCTATGACCGCGGACAAAATCGCTGCCACCAGCCCCAGCAGGAACGTGGCGCCCAGCTTCTCTCCGATCATATCGTTGACGGGACGGTTATAGATGATGGAGATGCCCAGATCGCCCTTCAGCGACGTCTTCAGATAGCTGGTGAACTGCACGATCAGCGGTTTGTCCAGACCGTATTTCTCCTCCAGCGCAGCCCTCAGTTCCGGGCTCTGGTTCTCCTTGCCCATGAGCGTCGTGATCGGGTCGCCCGGCGCCGCCTTCATGATGACGAAGTTCAGCGCGAAGACGATGGCGACCGTCAGGATGCCGCTCAGGATCCTTCTGACGATGAATCTTTTCATGGAGTCACCTCGCAAGTGCGTATAGATCAATGGTCGCTTTATGAAGTAAGCAAGTGATGTACCAAAACCATCAAAGAAGCAAAAAAAAAATTAGATTGCCGAAATCGGCAGAATTTCAATTTCTCGCGGCTCACCTCCGCACGTTACCGCTATTTCCAATTGAATGTCGCTAACACTTTTTGTCATTTTTGGCATAAATAAAAGTGCCATTTGTGGCATATATGTCACAAATGGCACTTTACTATCGATCATATTAGGATCTTCTGCCTTCACAGGCAGTTTCAGGCTTATTTGTCCAGATCGGCTCTCAGCAGGTTGATGCGGTTCTGGTTATCGATCTCCTTGACCTTGACCATGACCACGTCACCGATGTTCATGACGTCTTCGACCTTCTCGACTCTCTGCTTGGCCATCTTGGAGATGTGCAGCAGGCCTTCCTTGCCCGGAAGGATCTCGATGAAGGCACCGAAGTTCATGATCCTGGTGACCTTGCCCTCGTAGACCTCGCCGACCTCGACGTCCTTGGTCAGCAGCTCGATCTCTCTGCGGGCCGCTTCCGCGCCTGCCAGATCCGGGCTGTAGATGGTGATGCGGCCGGAATCGTCGTCGTCGATGTCGATCTTGGCGCCGGTCTCGGCGACGATGCGGTTGATGGTCTTGCCTCCCGGTCCGATGACGATCCTGATTTTGTCCGGATCGATCATCATGCCGATGCTGCGCGGCGCGTACTTGGACATCTCCTTGCGCGGCTCAGGGATCTCCTCGAGCATGATGTCCATGATGTGCATACGGCCGACCTTTGCTCTTCTCAGAGCCTCCTGCAGGATGTCCTTGGAGAGGCCGTGGACCTTGATGTCCATCTGCAGAGCGGTGACGCCGACGGAGGTACCGGTGACCTTGAAGTCCATGTCGCCCAGGAAGTCTTCCATGCCCTGGATGTCGCTGAGGATCGCGAACTCGCTGGAGCCGTCCTCCTTGACGCGCTCGATCAGGCCCATGGCGATGCCGGCGACCGGTCTCTTGATCGGAACGCCCGCGTCCATCAAAGCCAGGGTGGAGCCGCAGGTGGAAGCCATGGAGCTGGAACCGTTGGAGGAAAGGATCTCGGACACCACTCTGATGGCGTACGGGAACTCCTCGACCGGCGGGATCACCGGGAGAAGCGCTCTCTCAGCCAGGGCGCCGTGACCGATCTCTCTTCTGCTGGCGCTGCGCGGTGACTTGGCCTCGCCGGTGCAGTAACCAGGGAAGTTGTAGTGATGGATGTATCTCTTCTCAGTCTGCTCGGTGATGCCGTCGATGGTCTGGGACTCGCTCTCCGGCGCCAGGGTGCAGACGCTCATGGCCTGGGTCTGGCCTCTGGTGAACAGGCCGGAACCGTGGGCTCTCGGCAGCAGGCCGGTCTCGCACCACACCGGACGGATCTCGTCCACCTTGCGGCTGTCCGGACGGATGCCGTCGTCCAGGATCATGGCTCTGACGCTTTCCTTGGTGATGTTGTAGAGGACGCTGTCGATGTCCTTGGCGTTGTCCGGATAGATGTCGGCGAAGTGTTCCTTGGTCTCCACTTCGACGGCGTCCATGTTCGCCAGTCTCTCCTGCTTGTCCTTGGCGTGGATGGCGACCTTCATCTTGTCCACGGCGTACTCTCTGACCGCGGCGTCGATGTCTTCAGGGACCTTGTACAGATCGACTTCCATCTTAGGCTTGCCGACCTCGGCAACGACCTCATCGATGAAGGTGACGATCTTCTTGATCTCTTCGTGGCCAAAGAAGATGGCGTCCAGCATGTCGTTCTCAGGCACTTCCTTAGCGCCGGCCTCGACCATCATGATGGCTTCCTTGGTGCCGGCGACGGTCAGGTTGATGTCGGACTTCTCTCTCTGCTCCAGGGTCGGGTTGATGACGAACTGGCCGTCCACTCTGCCGACTCTGACGGAACCCGTCGGACCATCCCACGGAATGTCGGAGATCGCCAGGGCGACGGAGGAACCGATCATCGCCATGATGTCGGTCTCGCAGTCCAGGTCGACGGACATGACCGTCGCGACGACGACCACGTCATGATAGAAGCCCTTCGGGAACAGCGGACGAAGCGGCCTGTCCATCAGACGGCTGCTCAGGGTCGCCTTCTCGCTCGGTCTTCCCTCTCTCTTGATGAATCCGCCCGGGATCTTACCCATGGCGTACATCTTCTCCTCATAATCGCAGGAGAGCGGCAGGAAATCGCAGTCCGGACGCGGCTCCTTGGAAGCGCACGCCGTGACGTTGACCACGGAGTCACCGTATCTGACCATGACCTGTCCGTTGGCCTGCTCGCAGACCTTGCCCACCTCTAACTGGAGCAATCTGCCGCCTACTGCTGTCTTGAACGTTCTGTAATCCGTAAATCTTGCCATTTTGATAAACAACTCCTTCCTGTTTATTCCTTCTTCGTGGCAGGAATTTATGAGATAAACGCGCCACTGTGGCTGCGTTTGAAAAAAGCGGGGCTAAGCCCCGCTGATGTCCTGGTGCAACTACTTTCTCAAGCCCAGACGAGTGATAAGCGTTCTGTATCTCTCGATGTCCTTCTCCTTCAGGTAGTTCAGGAGGTTTCTCCTCTTACCTACCATCTTGAGCAGGCCTCTTCTGGAGTGGTGGTCCTTCTTGTGGACCTTCAGGTGCTCGTTCAGATCGTTGATCCTGGCGGTCAGGATGGCGACCTGGACTTCCGGAGAACCGGTGTCTCCTTCTTTGGTTGCGTACTCCGCGATGAGAGCGGACTTCTGTTCAGCTGTGATCATGATAAATTCTCCTTTTCTTTCATTCGCTTCTGCTGGGTGATCGCCCGGAGCGGCGGAAGACTAAGCAGAAGTAACACATTCTTAGATAATATAACACACTTACCGCCCTTGTGCAAGCGGTATTTGCGGCAGTTTCCGCAGTTCCCCGCTACTCCCCGCCGTTGGCGTAATAGTAGTCCTCGGCGTCCTCCAGATCGTAGAAATCATCCCGGTAGAACTCGTAGAAATCCTCCGCGTCGGCGAAGCCGCTAGTGTCCGGCGTATCATATTTCTTGCCGCCGGACTTGCTCCCGGACTTGCTGCCGGAGGACGGCGCCTGCTGGGGCGAAGCCTTGCGGCCCGGCCGCGCCGGGTCGTCCGCGATCACCCACGGGTCGTCCCGGTAATCGAAGACCTCCGTGACCTCCCCGCCCATGCACCGGGCGATGAAGATCCTGCCGGGCTCGCCGTCCCGGAAGAAATAGTAGAGGTTGGCAGTGGTGTAAAAGCCGTGCCAGGAGCCCTTGTTGTGGCCGATGTAGGAGGACGGCCTGCCCAGCGCGCTGTCCCCGATCCTGGTCTCCGGCATGCCGACGAAGGG
>CADCOV010000119.1 GCA_902803185.1 uncultured Eubacteriales bacterium | reverse complement strand
GGCGATCAAACTTACGAAAAACGAGCAGAAGGTGCAGAAAGACAACCTGAAGCAGTTTGAGCGCTACCTTCCGACCCTGCAGCTGAAAAAACAGCAGCTGCAGACCGTGATCATGAAGGAAAACGCTGAACTCGAACAGCTGGAGATCGAGCGTACCGAAATGATCAGCAATCTGGATGACTGGGTTGCGGTATTTGCGGAAAATACCATCTTCGAGGAGTCCATGAAGCTGGATCAGCTGGTGCAGCCCGATACGGTCATCAGCGTGACGGAGAACATCGCAGGCGTCAAGGTGCCTTTGTTCAAGGAGCTGACGTTCAAGGAGATCTCCTACAACGTGGATGACTATCCTCTGTGGGTCGATACTGCACTGATCAAACTGCGCGAGATCGCGCGCCTGGACGCGCTGGTATCCACGCAGCGCAAGCGGGTCGAATTGCTCGAGAAGGAGCTCCGGTCCACTTCGCAGCGCGTGAACCTGTTCGAAAAGGTCAAGATCCCTGAAGCGAAGGAGAACATCCGGATCATCGGGGTCTACCTGGGAGACCAGCAGACAGCGGCGGTCGTGCGCGGCAAGATCTCCAAAAAGAAACTGACGGAGGCGAACGCATGATTGAGAAAATGAAATTGATCCATGTGGTAGCTTCCGCCGCCCATAAAGACGAGATGCTCGAGAGCCTCAGGGCTCTGGGCATCCTCCACCTGGCGGAAAAGAAATCCGCCAGCCGTGAGACCATCGAGCGTTTCACATCCCTTTCCAGAACGTCGAACGCGCTCAGCGACTACGTATCGAAGGAAGGTCCTCGGGCCGAGATCCTGCCGGACGGAGACTTTGAGAAGATGTACAGAGGCGTTCTGGACACCCTTGACCGCAAGTCGGCTCTGGTCCAGGAGCGCAGCGCCGCTTCCGCCGAGATCGACCGGGTCCGCCCTTGGGGCGACTTCTCTCCGGAGGACGTCAAAGAAGTCCGGGAAGCCGGCTACGACCTCCACTTCTACCGGATGAGCCCTAAGGATTTCCAGGCGGCTTTGCAGAACGAGGACGTCAGGATGTTCCGCCTGTCCCCTGTGGACAAGATGGACACCGTCGCCGTTCTGGGCAAGCTCCCGCCGGAGATCAACGCCATGGAGTTCTCCCTTCCGGAAAAGAGCCTGACGGCCCTGAAGGAAGAGATCGACGCCTGCGACAAGGGACTGGAAGACTGCGAAGCAAAACTCACGGATGCTGCCGACTACCTGGACAGCTTCAAAGACCAGATGCTGAAGGCGCAGAACGCCGAGATCTATTCCTCGGCCAGCGCCACGGCGGAGGGCGATGAAGACCTGGTATGGCTGACCGGCTACATCCCGGAATCAGACGCGGGCGCCTTCAAGGCCGCTGCGGCGGAGAACCACTGGGCCTGGGCGATCGAGGACGTCGCGGAAGACGACGATCAGATCCCGACCAAGGTGAAGTACAACAAGGTCTCCCGCCTGATCAAACCGGTCTTCGACATCCTGGGCATCCTGCCGGGATACAGAGAGCAGGACATTTCCCTCTGGTTCTTCCTGTTCTTCATCCTCTTCTTCGCCATGATCATCGGCGACGGCGGCTACGGCCTCCTGATCCTGATCGGGACCGTCGCCATGAACGTGAAGATGAAGAAGATGAACAATGTGCTGTATCTGCTGTATGTGCTTTCCATCGCCACCATCATCTGGGGCGCCGTCACCGGCACCTGGTTCGGAATGGAAAGCGCGATGAACGTACCGTTCCTGAAGGCTCTCGTCATACCGGGCTTCGCCAACTATCCGGAGTACTTCAACGTGACGGCGACGCAGCAGCAAAACAATATCATGAAGTTCTCCTTCACCATCGGTGCCGTCCAGATGGCATTGGGTTCCCTCCTCGCGATCAAGAAGAAGATCGCCGAGAAGAACCTGAGCTGGATCGCCGACCTGGGCTGGGTCATCGCCATCGTATCCATGTATCTGCTGGCGCTGTACCTGGTCATCGGTGATAACATCCCGATCGTACCGGTCTTTGGAGGCATCGGCGTCGCCTTTGTCCTGGTGGTGCTGTTCAGCGGGATGGAACCCGGCAAGACCTTCGGGCAGGGCCTGAAGGCCGGCCTCGGCGGTGCATTCACGGCGTTCCTGAACACGATCAGCTGCTTCGGCAATGTGATGAGTTACATCCGTCTGTTCGCGGTGGGTATGGCGGGCCTCGCCATCTCCCAGAGCTTCAACGGGATCGCGGCCGGATTCCACGGTCCGCTGATCATCGCGGGTGTGGTGATCGTGATCATCGGTCATCTGCTGAACATCATCATGTGCTTCCTCTCCGTGGTCGTACACGGCGTACGACTGAACGTCCTGGAATTCTCCGGGCAGGTCGGACTGGAATGGGCAGGCATCGCTTATGAGCCGTTCAAGAAGAACGATAAGATCCAGAACTAGTACAGAAATCTATTTTAGAAAAGGAGATTTACAATGAATATCGCATTTTTGGGTATGGCTGCTGCTCTCGGATTATCCGCCGCAGGTTCCGCGTTTGGTGCCGGCTTCGCCGGTATGTCCTCGGTAGGCGCATGGAAGAAGTGCTACGCCAGCGGAAGACCGGCTCCGTTCATCATGATCGCGTTCTCCGGTGCCCCGCTGACGCAGACCATCTACGGCTTCCTGCTGATGAACTTCATCCGCAACTCCGGTTGTGACGCCGGCATGGCGCTGGGCGTCGGCCTCTTCTGCGGTCTGGCCATCGGCCTCTCCGCTCTGTTCCAGGGCAAGTGCGCGGCTGCCGCTGCGGACGCGCTCGGTGCGACGGGCAAAGGTACGGCGAACTACTTCATCGTCATAGGTATCGTCGAAACGGTCGCTTTGTTCACACTTGTATTCGGCCTGCTGCTGCTCAACAGCTGATCGGGCAAAGACCAGAAAAGAAAACCTCCGGCTGCATGCCGGAGGTTTTTTCGTGTGGTTTTGTTCACTGCTCCCCTGCCAGCTCCAGGATCTTCTTGATCCTGTTGTTGACGCCGGACTTCTTGAGGGGCGGGTCCAGCATCTCGCCGAGCTGGACCAGGCTGGCCTCCGGATTCTCGATCCGAAGGCGCGCGATCTCCCGGAGCTTCCACGGGAGCTTGTCGTAGCGGCCGCTCTCCTGGAGGCTGCGGATGGCCCGGATCTGCTTCTCGGAGGCGTCTAAGGTCCGGTCCGTGTTGGCGTTGTCGCAGTTCGTGATGCGGACCGCGTCGTTGATCATCTGCTTCTTGATCAGGGTGTTGTCCAGCTCCAGCACGTGGGCGTGGGCCCCCATGATGGCCAGGGTGTCCCGGATGTAGGCGGAGTTCTTCATGTAGACCACGTGCTTGCCCTTGCGCTCCGTCACCTTGGCGGACAGGTCCACGAAGGAGCCGATCAGCTTCTTCATGCCGTTCGCCAGGGTCTTGGTCTCCAGGACCAGCTCCAGGTGGTAGGTCCTGTCCGGATCCGCCACGGAGCCCGCGCCGAGGAAGACGCCCTTCAGGTAGTTCTTCCGGCAGCACTTGTTCCGGATGATGTCGTCGTAGATACCGTCGGACAGGTAATTATGACCCTCTCTGACCATCAAAATGCCCGTCTCACGGAGGATCTCGTCGGAATGGTCCTCCGGGCCGATGGTGAGCAAATAACTCCTGGTTTTGCCGATCGCGTTGGATTCGCCGATCTCCAGTTTCGGGTCCACGCCGAAGTAGCCTTTGATCAGCCGCTTGTAGTGGCGGGCGATGGCCGGGTTGTCGGAGGAGATCACGATGCGGAACTTGCCGCCTCCCGCCAGCCTGAGGCTGCCGGACACGCGAAGGAAGCCGGCGATCTCCGCCAGCTGGCAGCATTTCTTTTCCGGTTCCGTGCGGGCCAGTTCGTTTTTGACTTCGGAAGAAAAGCTCATGAGCGCCTCCGGGTTTCTTCAAAAGATGCGCAAAGGGTGCCGGAAAGACCGGCACCCCCTGCTATGTAACATCGCTTTTTTCTTACTGACGCGGCTTGAGGCCGAGGATCTGTCTCGCCTCATCCGGGGTCGCGACCTCACGGTTCATGAGCTTCGCCATCTGGACGACTCTCTCGACCATCTCGCCGTTGGACTTGGCCAGGACGCCCTTGGACATGTAGACGTTGTCCTCGAAGCCGACTCTGACGTGGCCGCCCATGGCGATGGTGGCAGCGACGATGTTCCAGCACTCCTTGCCGATGCCGGTGGCGGTCCAGGTAGCACCCGCCGGGAGGGAACCGACCATGAAGACCAGGTCTCTGACGGTGGCGGTCATCTGGACGCCCAGAACGAAGTCAAAGTGCATCGGGTGCTGGATGTGGCCCTTCTTTGCAGCCTTCAGAGCCAGGTCGATCATGCCCTTGTCGAAGACTTCGCACTCAGGCTTGATGCCTCTTTCCATCATGATGTCGCCGAAGTTGTTGATGGTGTTGTCTGTATTGATGAAGATCTCATCGCCGCCGAAGTTGCAGGTGCCGCAGTCCAGGGTCGCCATCTCCGGAGTCGGGACGACTTCGGTGGACTGGAGTCTCTCCAGGTCGGTCATGCCGACGGCGCCGCCGGTGGACGGCTGGATGATGACGTCCGGGCACTCCTTGCGGATCGCGTCGATGCACTCCTGGAAACGGCCCTTGTCCTGGGTCGGGGTACCGTCGTCCCATCTGACGTGCAGGTGGATGAGGGCAGCGCCGGCATCATAAGCCGACTTGGCCTCTCTGACGATCTCCTCGACGGTGTACGGGACCGCCGGATTCTGTTCCTTGGTGACTTCCGCGCCGCAGATGCATGCGCTGATGATCAGTTTTTCCATAGCTAGTTTCTCCTTATCATGGTTCCTACAATAATAGTCCTAAAACCCACAGGCACGCCGCAGCATGCCTTTACCAAATAAACATTATACCATCAAAGGTCCCGATGTTCAAGGGTGACCCGGTAACCTTTGTCCCTGAGGGCCTGGGCGACGCGGATCGCCATGGCGACGGACCGATGGTGGCCGCCGGTGCAGCCGAAGGCCAGGTTCAGGTGGTATTTGCCCTCCCGGATGTAGCCCGGCACGATCGCCTCCAGCTGATCCAGGGCGGTGCGGAAGAAGTCATCCGCCACCGGCTGGCGCATCACGTAGTTGCTGACCTTCTTGTTTTTGCCCGTCAGCTTCTTCAGGCTCGGCACGTAGTACGGGTTCGGCAGGCAGCGGCAGTCCATGATGGCGTCCACCTCCCCCGGCAGCCCGTTCTTGTAGCCGAAGGACTGGATGTTGAAGGCGAAGCTGTTCCTGCCCCCCTCGCCGAAGAGCCGCTCGATCTCCGCCTTGAGGCCCGGCGCCTTGAGGCTGGTGGTGTCGATGATGTAGTCGGACATGTCCCGGATCTCCCGGAGCTTGTCCCGTTCCAGGGCGATGACCTCCCTGGTGACCGGCGTATCGTTCTCCGCCAGCGGGTGGCTGCGGCGGGTCTCGTTGAAGCGGCGCACCAGCGCTCTGGCTGCGGCCTCGATGAACAGCACCCGGCAGTCCAGGTCCTCCCGCCTCTTCAGGCTGGAGATGCACTCCTTGGTGGCGTCGAAGAACTCGCCGCCCCGGGTGTCCACCACGAAGGCCGCCTTTTCGATCTTCTTCCGGGATGCCATGGTCAGGTCCAGGAAGTTGGCGATCAAAGCCGGCGGCATGTTGTCGATGCAGTAGTAGCCCCGGTCCTCGAACCAGTTCACGGCGTTGGTCTTCCCCGCCCCGGACATGCCGGTCAGGATGACGACCTCCATCTTCTGCTCCATTGGTTTCTTCCCTTCCTCTCCTGTTTTCCCTTAACGATCCTTCCTTCGGATGTTCACGATCCTGGCAGGGTCCAGCCCCGCCTCCAGCGCCCTCGAAAGGCCGCCCTCAAAGATGCCGACGTTCCTCACCACATGGGCGTCGCTGCTGATGACGAAGCGGACGTCCTCCTTCATGGCGGTCCGGATCCCCGCTGCGTCCAGCTTCGGGTGCTTCATGTTGATCTCCATCAAAACGTCCCGCTCCGCGCAGGCTTTGGCGATGGCCCCGATGTCGAACCGGCCCTTGTCCCCCGGATGGGTCAGGATCCTGAGGTCGTTCTCGTAGATGCAGCGGAGGGTCATGTCGGTGTTCTTGACGAGAAGCTTCCTCCCCGCCCCCTCCGGCAGT
>CADCOV010000118.1 GCA_902803185.1 uncultured Eubacteriales bacterium | reverse complement strand
CGGAATGCTGTTTTGCTGTACACGGTTTGGTCAGCCGTTCCTGCGGTGGAGGGCGCCGTAGATGCCGTAGATCGCGCCGTAGGCCACGCCGGCGACCGGCCAGACGATCCAGGAGTGGTCCCAGCTGCCGCCGATGAAGCTCCAGGCGAGGTAGCCTGCGGTCACCAGGCACCAGTAGATGGCGCTGAACGGGGAGAGGGCGCGCTCCCGGGCCTTGGATTCCCGGGTGTAGTCGCCTTCTTCCAGCAGCTGCTGGAAGGCGCCCCAGAGGATGGAGGAACGGACGATCAGCAGCACGCCGATGCCGATCAAAGCCAGCATGATCCCGGTGGCGACGACCTGGCTGAAGTTGTCCTCGTCTCCGTAGAGGAAGAGTACGAGGAAGAGCGGGATCACGGCCAGCACGCAGAGCACGATGCCGATGGTGAGCTGGCGGACGTAGGTCGGACGGAACTGCTCCCGGCGCTCCCTGGCCATGCCGTCCACGCCGTAGAGGGTGTCCAGCGATTCCTTTTCCATAAACTCAAACCGGCTCGACCGGATGCCCGAGGTCACGAAGAGGGCGACGGCGCCGCCGATCATCAGGAGCAGGACCGCGACCCCCAGCCCGGTCGTCTGGTCCTCGCTGAGGGCGATCTTGCCGAACTCCGCGGCGCCGCCCAGCAGGATCAGGATGATCGGGGAGAAGATGCAGAGCATGACGCCCAGGGCGATGTGGCCGGCGTTCTTTTCTTTGACGCGCAGGAAGTCGTTGGCCTCCTCCAGGCTGACGGGACGGGCCGCGCTGTCGGTCTGGATCTCATCCGGCGCCGGTTCGGCCAGCTCCATCGCATCCTTTAATAAGTAATCGGTGCTGACGCCGAAGAGCTCGGACATCCTGACGATCCTGCCCATGTCCGGGACGGACTGGGCGCTCTCCCACTTGGAGACGGACTGGCGGCTGACGCCTAACTGCTCGGCCAGTTCCTCCTGGGACCAGCCGCTTTTCTTTCTGAGTTCGATGATCTTATCTGCCAATATCATTTCTATTCTCCTTTGACCGGGGTGCTCGGCCGCAGCGCCCGCTCCTCTGTATCTGATGGTCTCAGTATAGCGGACCGGCTGTTTGCAGGGAACCAACCGGACTTGGAAATCCCGCAACCGGCGGTTGCAACTGCCGGTTTCAGCGGGGCGGTTCGTTGTTTTTCTCCACTCTTTGCATTATAATCTATCCGAATGAGGAAATCCATGGGAGGGACACATGCTGCAGCAGCAAAATGAAAAAAAGGTCGAATACCTGGAGCTGATCTACGACCTGATCTTCGTCTACATCATCGGCAGGAACAATTCGCTCCTGCATATCGTGGAGGGCGGGTTCGTATCGCTGGACGCCTTCCTGGCCTACGCGCTGTGCACGCTGGCGGCGATCCAGATCTGGAACTACTCCACCTTCTATATCAACATCTACGGGCGGAACGGGCTCAGGGATCACGTCTTCCTGTGCGTCAACATGTTCCTGCTCTACTTCATGGGGGACGGCATCGGCGCCCACTGGCAGGAGGACGCCGTCCAGTATTCCATCGCCTGGGGACTCATCCTCGTGAACCTGGGGATCCAGCACCTCATCGAGATCCGCAATCACAGGAACGCACCGTGGGAGGTCAAACAGCTGAAGGAAAAGGCGGCGATCATCCTGGCCGAAGCCGTCCTGGTCGCCGTGCACATCCTGGTGTTCAGGGGAACGGGGGTAAGCATCGCCTACGTGCCGATCTTCTTCGGCATCATCGCCATGATGACCGCTTCCCGGCTGGGTACTTTGGCGCCGGTGGACTTCAATCACCTGACGGAGCGGGCCATGCTCTACGTGGTCTTCACCTTCGGCGAGATGATCATCACGCTGTCCGGCTACTTCGAGGGAGGATTCACGCTGAACACCATCTTCTTCGCGGGGATGGGCTTCCTGATCGTCGTGGGGCTGTTCCTGAGCTACGGCACGCTGTATAACAAGATCCTGGACCGGGAGAGGGAGACCAGCGGCGTCTCCTACATGGCGCTGCACATCTTTTTGATCTTCGCGCTGAACAACATCTCCACCGCCCTGGAGTTCATGCGGGAGGCGGAGGTGGCGCTGCTGCCGAAGACCCTGTTCCTGACGCTCTCCTTCGTCCTCTACTTCTCCTTCCTGTTCGTGGCGGGTCGGTACGCCAAGGACAGCTGCCGGGTGGACGCGCGGTACATCCTGACCTTTGCCGGCGGGGCGGCGCTGTTCGTCATCCTGATGATGCTGCTGCGGACGAACATGTACGCCAACATCACGGTCACCGTGCTCTACGTCTTCTGGATCTGGATGGAGACCT
>CADCOV010000117.1 GCA_902803185.1 uncultured Eubacteriales bacterium | reverse complement strand
TCGACTTTTGAGGCGTAAAGCGGCCTGTTTCGTGCATGGATGAACGGGAAATACGGTTCTCTGTACAGGAAATGACGGATTTCCAGATTTCATGCATGAGATGCGCCAATGCTCGAAAGAGATTCCGGCGGCAGACATATATCAAAAAGCCCGGCGCGTGCAGCGCCGGGCCTTTCATACAGGCTGATGGTTTTGATCCTACTTCGCCAGGCTCCCCATCGGGTCCCAAGGCTTGAGGACGATCGGGTCGGTGTCGAACTGGGCGGCCTGCTCCGGAGTGAAGTACTTCCTCTCCAGGAGGACCTGGAAGACGAACTCGTCGAACCAGGCGTCGCTCATGACGAAATAGCCGTCCTTGCCGTCTTCCTTGCCCCAGCTGTTCTCCACCTTCCAGCGGATCGGCTTGCCCTCGTCGTCCAGGTCCACGCCGGTGATGGCCATGGCGTGGGTCATGAGGCTCTCGCCGTAGTCCAGGCGCTGGGCTTTGGTCATCGGGAAGTCGGTGCTGAAGAGGCCCGCGACGTCCAGGGCGTCGGTGGTCAGGAGGCCGAGCGGATAGAAGGCGAACTGGCTGACGTCGCTGCCGAACCAGACGATCTTGTTGTCCTTCAGCTGCGCGATCGTGACGTCCTTCAGCGCCTGGATCGGCAGGTTCAGGTACTTCACCGGGTACTTGCCGTCGCGGACGTTGCCCAGATACTGGACGGTGTAGGTGCGGCCGTAAGGCTTGTCCGCCGTCGGGGCGTTGATGATGGTGACGTACTCGTCCAGGTCCATCCCGACGTATTCTTTGAAGAAGTCCTGCGGCGTGATGTCGGCGACGCGGACGAAGTTGTTATCCTTGTCTCTGGTCTCCCAGGTGAAGCGGACCGGCGGCTTGCCCAAAGAGATGCAGAGCATGCGGTAGATCGTGGACATCATCGCGTCCTTCTCGGCGCGCAGCTCCGTGGCGGTGGCGCCGGCAGCGGCTTTGGTCCTCAGGGTGCAGGCATACTCCCGGAGCTTCTTGCGGAGGAAGCCGTTCATCTCCCCGGAGTTGGAGGAGGAGTAGGATTCCGGATAAACGTCCTGCGGCACGACGCCGTATTTGGCGACCAGGGTGCGGAACATGTCCCACTGCCCGCCGTCGCCCATCACGTCCGCCATCAGGAAGGCGATGATGCGGCTGTCCGTCGGCTCGTCCAAAGTCTCCAGGATGTTCTCCAGGAAGTGGTTGGCCCGTTCCAGCTTGTCGTAGAAGAAGGTATAGCTCTGGGAGAGCTCCATGTTCTTGAGGTTCAGCTTCTTCATGACCTCGAGGCGCATCACGTTCAGGGACGCGAACATCCAGCAGCGGCCAGAGGATTTCTGGTTGGTGACGTCGCCGGATTCGACCTCGATGGAGAAGCCGTACTGGTTCGCGGACGCGGCCTGATAGCTCAATGCGGCGTTCTTGATTCCGTTCTTGACGGCAGCGTTCATGGCGATCCGGTTTGCCGGATCCGCGTCAAAGGCTGCCTCGAATGCTTTCAGGTCATCAAAGCTGAGAGATTTGTTCATAGGGCACTTTCCTTTCCGCGGGAGTTCCCGCAATTCAGCGCTGTTCGTCGATGCCCTGATTGGCAAGCTCGTCAGCGCGGTTGTTCATCTTCGTGATGTAGGTGAAGTCCTCCAGGGAGAATCCGGTGCCGTTCCACTCCAGGAACTTGGCGTACAGGTCGTCCACCTTCGTCTTCGGCGAATCCAGATCCACGTGGCCCTTGACCCGGTAGAAGCGGACGTCGTTCTGCTCGACATAGGACAGGAGCTCCTCCCAGAGGGCCCGGTTCTCCACCGGTTTCTTGCCGCTGGTCTTCCAGCCGTTCTTCCGCCAGTTCACGTACCAGCGCTCCCGGAAGCACTGGGCCACGTAGGAGCTGTCGGTGAAGACTTCTACTGTCCAGCCCTGCCGCTTCAGGGCGCGAAAACCGGAGATGACCGCAGTCAGCTCCATCTTGTTGTTGGTGGTATCCGGCTCTCCGCCGCAGAGTTCCTTGCGATTCTCGCCGAACTCCAGGACGCAGCCCCAACCGCCCAGGTTCGTGTCGAACTGGTTGCCGGAGCAGCCTCCGTCTGTGTACATCCTCAAAATACTCATGGCATTATTATATAGCAAAATCAAAGGGCGGGCAATGGCGGCAGGGCAGGTCTCATGGTATAATCATCTCAGAAAGGGTATCAATACACAGGAGCGGCGGGGACGCCGCAAGGAGGGGAGAGATGGGGGAGAAAAGACGATCGAGTGCCGCGAGGGACATCATCATCATGCTCTCGTTGTTCGTGACCATCGCGGTGATCACAGTCGCCTACAATGCAGTGGAAGGCGCCATCGGCAGAAGGATCCCGGAGGCGGGCCTGACGACGGTCGTTTTGGATCTGGAATACCTGAACGAAGAGGACGATGAGGAACTCATGGAAGCGGTCTACGGCTGCTTTATGATCGACATCGAGTCGGAGGACGGTGCCACCACGATGACAGCTGTCCCGGACAGGGACGGCGAGGTCTGGCTGGATCTGCCGAACGGTGATTACAGCTGGTACTGCACCCTGCAGAGCGAACCGGATCCGGAGATCCTGGAGGAGCTGGTCTACCTTGATCCGGATGGGGCCGCCCATCCGTTCGGGGAAAACTACGAGGCCCGGGACACCCGCCTGTTCACCGTGGACGACGGCGACGTGTACGGCACCACCCGGCTGCGCTTCGATTACGAAGGAGACCCTGGGGACTTCTACGTCTGGGCGTTCATGGCCTACGACAGCAGTGCCCAATACGAGGAAGGCGACTGGGAATATGAAGAGGAGGGATTTGACTTGGAAGAATTGACGATGTTCCTGCCGGTAGTACTGTTCGTCCTGGTGACGGTCGTCAACATCGTGAAGGGCGCGAAGAAGAATAAGAAAACCGACAGGCAGAAGAGCTCTGCCGCGCCTGCTCCGGAGAGGACCTATGCGGAGCCGGCCCAGCCAGCCGCGAGGAGCACCGCCGAGAGGCCGAAGAGCTGGCAGGTGGGGCAGAGCGGCAAGGCTTCCGGCAGCAGCAGGCGCAGCAAGCCTGCGGGCGGAGGACTGGCCCGGAGATACGCGGAGCCGAAGGAGCTGCCGACCGCGGCGAACACCTTCGAGTCCGACAGCAATGTGGGCGGCTTTGAAGAGGGCCGCAGCAACCGCAGCTTCTACGACGATTCCGTGACGCCGGAGTACGCCTTCGACGTGGGACGCCACAAGAAGCCGCCGCAGGGCTTTGACCGCTGACACTTGAGATTAAGGAACCTGACATGTCACTGTATTTTCGTTCGCTCGCCAGCGGAAGCTCGGGCAACAGCTATCTGATCAAAACCGACAACACGGCGGTGCTGGTGGATACCGGCACCGCCGGTAAGCATATCATCAAAGGCCTCGCGGACAGCGGGCTGGCGCCGGCGGACCTCTCGGCCGTGCTCCTGACCCACGAGCATGTGGACCACGTGAAGAGCATCCGCATGATCAGCAAAAAGGCGGAGAACGCCTTCGTCCTGGGCTCCCGGGGCACCCTGAAGGCGATCTCCGACAAGATCCCCCGCGACCGGTCCAAGGCCGTCCGGGCGGAGATGGAGTCCTTTCAGGTGGGAGACCTCCTGATCCGGCCCTTCGCCCTGTCCCACGACGCGGCGGAGCCCCTGGGCTACTCCTTCGAGGCGGACGGGCGCAAGGCCACCATCGTCACGGACACGGGCTTCGTGACCGACGGGGAGTACGAGCAGCTGGTGGATTCCGACCTGCTGGTGCTGGAGGCGAACCACGAGCGGAACCTCCTCCTGATGGGCCGCTACCCGTACCCGCTGAAGGTCCGCATCCTGGGGGAACAGGGCCACATCAGCAACGACACCTGCGCGGACACCCTGATCCGGGTGATCCGGGAGCGCAGCCGGGCGGGGATCCCGAAGGTCGCCCTGGCCCACCTCAGCAAGGAGAACAACTCCCCGGATATCGCTTTGATGACCATCAGGAACCGCCTCTTCGAGGAGGCGCTGGTGGAGGACAGAGACTACGCCATGACCGTCCTGATGCGGGATACGGCCGGCGAGATGATCGAGGTCTGATATGAACGTCACCGTGATCGCAATCGGAAAACTGAAGGAAAAGTACTGGACCGACGCCGTGAACGAGTACATGAAGCGGCTCACCGCCTACTGCGCCCCGAAGATCGTCGAGCTGAAGGAGGCGCCGCTCCACGGCAGCGGGCCGGCGGCAGAGGCGGCGGTGAAGGAGGCCGAGGGGAAGGAGATCCTCGCCCGCATCACCCCGTCCATGTACGTCATCACCCTGGAGATCAAGGGGAAGAAGCTCTCCTCCGAGCAGCTGGCGGACAAAATAAAAGCCCTTTCCCTGGAGGGAAAGAGCGACGTCGCCTTCGTCATCGGCGGGAGCCTGGGGCTGGACCCGGCGGTCAGCGCACGGGCGGATTACAAGCTGTCCTTCTCGGACATGACCTTCCCTCATCAGATGATGCGGGTCATCCTGCTGGAGCAGGTCTACCGCGGCTTCAAGATCAACCGCGGCGAGGCCTATCACAAGTAGGCCTAGACCACCGAGTAGCGCTTCGTCAGATCCACGTAGCGCATCAAAACC
>CADCOV010000116.1 GCA_902803185.1 uncultured Eubacteriales bacterium | reverse complement strand
CCGAAGGCCCGCCCCTCCGTGAGATATACAGCGAACCGCGGATCCTTCTTCGCGTAATACCGCGCCCTGGCGTTCATGACGCCCAGGCCGAAGCCCCGGATCTGATGGGGTGCGAGGTTCGATGCGGCCAGCAAAGCCCCGCACAGCGGGTCCACCGGGTCCGACACCACGCAGACCAGCCCTTGATAGGCGGCCCGGTCCAGCTTCTCCGCCAGGCCACGGATGATCTCCCGGTTGGCGTCGAGCTGCATCATGCGCACGTCCCCCGCCGCACCGATGGCCGGCACGCTCCTGCTGGCGCAGAAGACCAGGACGTCGCAGTCGCAGAGCGCCTCCTCGGAGACGATCTTCACCTCCGGCAAGCGCTGCCCTCCTTCCTCCGGGAAGGGATAGCTGATCTGGCCGGCCTCGATCTCCACCCGGGCCAGCTGCTTTTCGGAGAGGTCGTAGATGCCGATCTCCTCGATGCAGTCCCCGCCCAGCAGCTTGAGGCCCAGCAGAAGCTGGAGCCCCACGTCGCCGATGGCCATGATGTGGACCTTCGCTCTCCGACCTTCTGCCAGATACCCCCGCGGATCCTGCCCAAGCAGGGCGAGGGCTTCCTCCCGGCCGATGCCGATCTCTTCTGTAAGCAGGGAAACGCGGCGTTCTGCCGCGCCCCCTTCGTTCATTTTGTCGCGTTCTCTCATGTCAGAATCCCCACTTCAGGCGGATCAGCCGCTCGATGTCGTTGTCGATGAAGTTGGACGGCTCCAGGGTCCCGTCGAAGCGGACGCCGTAGTCCATCTCCGGGATCCGCGGGGTGGTGATCACCTCGCCCAGGCGGGCCAGGGTCAGCTTGCGGGCGAAGGTCTTCTGGTACTCCCCCTCCAGCGTCTTCATGATGTGGCGGGCGTTCTCCAGGCAGGTCTCCGAATAGTCGTAGACCGCCCGCTCGTCGCCGCCGGCGATGAAGCCCGGCTTGATGTACGGCAGGACCAGGTTGGCGGAGGATCCCCGCTTGTAGCCGATGTGGCCCTCCGAGACCTCCAGGGAGTCGCCGCCGATGAACGGGTAGCAGTCCCGCTCGTTCAGCCAGATCTCCAGGGTCGGGAGGAAGTAGGCGCTCTCCGTCTCCAGGTTGCTCATGGTCATGCGGTCCATGGCGTTGGCGGTCATGACGCCGATCATGACCTTCTTGATCTCCACGCCCTCCTCCGCCAGGATCGGCCCCAGCTTGTTCATCCGGTGGCTCTTGTGGAGCAGGTCGTCGATCAAAATGACCGGCCGGCCGAAGGAGCGGATCATCCTGGCCTGGGTGTGGAGCGGCGAGCTGTTCTTGGACTCCGCGATGGTGAAGCCCTTGATGTTGCGGTTGAAGTATTTCTCCACGACCAAAGCCTTGGTCACGGTGTTCGGGACCAGCACGTCCCCTAAGGCCTTGCCGAACGGCACCGCCATGTACGGACCCTTCTTGGACTCGCCCTCGATGGTGGAGACGCCGTTCAAGGCCGCCACCTTGGCGATGATCTTGTTCTGGATGGCGCCGGTGTTGAAGCTCAGCAGCAGCTTGCCCGGGTAGATCTCCGCCATCCTGGCAAGCAGCGCGTCGTGGGCCTCGTCGATGGCTTTGATGACCCGCGGGTTCTTGTTCAGCGGGGCTTTGATGACGGTCTCGACGTCCTTGAAGATCACCACCGGGGAGCGCATGGAGACCGCGTAGAGCGGATGGGCCGCGCCTTCCGGTGCGATGTCCACGAAGCCCTGCCTGGCCAGCGACTTCAGGATCTGAGGATCGTAGCCCGCCGGGTCCACCGGGTTATACACCGCGTAGGAGCAGTCCCTGGCGATGAGCTCCGTCAGGATCTCCGTCAAAAGCATCTGCCCTGCGTGGCTGATGTGGGCCGTGTCCCTGGCGTAGAGGAAGCCGATGGCGGCCACCGCCCTCTCCGCCCGGTCGCGGACCACGGAGGCCGTCGCCGTGTCGCCGAACTCCGCGAGGAGCTGGCGGGTCCCCACCATGTGGCAGGCGGCGTAGGCGATGGTCTTAGGGGCGCCGGAGGTGTCGCTGATGTAGAGGGTCCGGGCCTTGTCCCCGTCCAGATAGCGCTCCAGCCGGCCCAGGTCGTAGCCCATGGCGGCGAGCTCGCCCCGGATCGGTGCGAGGCTCTCCCCGCTCCTCGCCCGGAACGGTACGATGCCGATCTCCCGGGATTCCAGCACGTGCTTGTAGGTCGGCTCCCGGAGGTACATGTTGTTCTCGTAGATGAAGTTCTGGGCCACCGGATCGATCAGGTAGGAGATGTCCCGGTTCAGGTCGATGTTCTCCCTGATCCTGGTGGAGCTGATGTCCTCGTAGAACTTCCCTAAGGTCAGCCGGATCACCTTGCCCTTCACCGGGTAGCTCTTCCCGTCGTGGAACGGCTTGGCGTTCTCCCGGGTCTCCCGCTCGAAGGTGATGTGGTTCAGGCTGTGGATGGAGTCCTCCTCCGGCTCCTTCGCGTAGGCGGAGGCGTTCTCGATGACGTCGGTGCCCACGGCGATGTAGAGCTCCTTGTCCTTGAACAAAGACTTCAGCACCCGGATGTCGTCGTTGTTGGCGATGTTCACCGGGATGTCGTCCGGGAAGGCGTAGATGCCCTCCTCGCCGGCCACCGCCATGTTCATGATGCGGCGGCGGAGGAGCTTCGGCTGGGTGTGCTTGGACCAGGAGAACTCGTCCAGGGCCAGGTACACGTCAAAGCCCATATCCCGGATCATGACAGCCACCGCCTTGTGGCCCAGGGAGAACGGGTCGAAGGTGCCCGGATAGAAGCAGACCTTCTT
>CADCOV010000115.1 GCA_902803185.1 uncultured Eubacteriales bacterium | reverse complement strand
GAAGTGCAAGGCCCTGGATCAGAAGATCGCCGAGAAGATGGGCTTCCCGGGCTGCTATCCGGTCTCCGGGCAGACCTACTCCCGCAAGGTGGACAGCCGGGTGCTGAACGTTTTGGCCGGCATCGCCCAGTCCGCCCACAAGTTCTCCAACGACATCCGCCTCCTCCAGCACATGAAGGAGGTCGAGGAGCCGTTCGAGAAGCACCAGATCGGTTCCTCCGCCATGGCATACAAGAGGAACCCGATGCGCTCCGAGCGCATGGCCTCCCTGGCCAACTACGTGATGAGCGACGCGATGAACCCGCAGATCACCGCCGCCACCCAGTGGTTCGAGCGCACCCTCGATGATTCCGCGAACAAAAGGATCTCTGTCAGCGAAGCCTTCCTGGCCACCGACAGCATCCTCGAGTTATATATCAACGTCTCGGACGGACTCGTGGTCTATCCGAAGGTCGTCACGGCCCACCTGATGGCGGAGCTGCCGTTCATGGCAACCGAGAACATCATGATGGACGCCGTCAAGGCCGGCGGAGACCGCCAGGAGCTCCACGAGCGCATCCGCGTCCATTCCATGGCCGCGGCCAAAGTCGTCAAAGAGGAGGGCGGTGCCAACGATCTGATCGACCGGATCGCCGCGGATCCTGCCTTTGGCGTGACCAAAGAGGCTTTACAGAAGGTTTTGAAACCGGAAAATTACGTCGGCCGCGCACCGCAGCAGACAGCAGAGTTTCTTGACGGGGTCATAAAGCCTATTCTCACCGCCAACGCCGATCTGCTCGGCCTCGAGGCGGAGATCAACGTGTAAAGGAGTTACACGGAATAGGAGGTTTTTTATGGTAAAAGCAGTGGTAGGTGCCAATTGGGGCGACGAAGGTAAGGGCAAGATCACGGACATGCTCGCCGCCGACAGCGATATCGTCATCCGTTACCAGGGTGGCAGCAACGCCGGGCACACCATCAAGAACAACTACGGAAAATTTGCCCTGCACATGCTCCCGTCCGGCGTCTTCTACGATCACATCACCAGCGTGATCGGCAACGGCGTGGCGCTGAACATCCCGAAGCTCATCGAGGAGCTCGACTCCCTGGTCTCCCAGGGCGTGCCGGCCCCGAAGCTCCTGGTCTCCGACCGGGCCCAGGTGGTCATGCCGTACCACATCCTGCTGGACACCTATGAGGAAGCCCGTCTCGCGGGCAAGTCCTTCGGGTCCACCCAGTCCGGCATCGCCCCGTGCTACTCGGACAAGTACGCCAAGATCGGCTGGCAGGTCAACCAGCTCTTCGCCGACGAGGCCTTCATCCGGGACAAGATCGAAAACATCTGCGCGATCAAGAACGCGCTGCTCGTCAATCTCTACCATCAGGACCCGCTGGATCCTGAGGAACTCTATCAGACGGTCCTCTCCTACCGGGAGATAATCCGTCCGTACGTCTGCCACACCTCCACCTTCCTGCATCAGGCGCTGGCCGAGGGCAAGCGCATCCTGCTGGAGGGCCAGCTGGGCGCGATGAAGGACACCGACCACGGCATCTATCCGATGGTCACCTCCTCCTCCACCCTGGCAGGCTTCGGCGCCGTGGGCGCCGGCATCCCGCCGTACGAGATCAAAGACGTGGTCACCGTGGTGAAGGCCTACTCCTCCGCCGTGGGGGCAGGCGCCTTTGTCAGCGAGATCTTCGGCGACGAGGCCCAGGAGCTCCGTGACCGGGGCGGCGACGGCGGCGAATACGGCGCCACCACCGGCAGGCCGCGGAGAGTGGGCTGGATCGACACCGTGGCCACCCGCTACGGCTGCATGATGCAGGGCACCACCGAGGTGGCCCTGACCGTGCTGGACCCGCTGGGCTACCTGGACGAGATCCCGATGTGCGTCGCCTACGAGCTGGACGGCAAGGAGATCACCAACTTCCCGAACACCACGGAGCTGGAGCGCTGCAAGCCGGTGCTACATAAGATGCCGGGCTGGAAGTGCGACATCCGCGGCATCCGCACCTGGGAAGAACTGCCGCAGGAGGCCAGGGACTACGTGGATGAGATCGAGCGCCGCATCGGCTTCCCGATCACCCTCGTGACCAACGG
>CADCOV010000114.1 GCA_902803185.1 uncultured Eubacteriales bacterium | reverse complement strand
GCCATGGCGGAGGCGATGGACTGCGACGGCGTGCTGGCGGGCAACTCCGTGATCTTCACCTCGCTGCTTTCCAGCTTCACGATGTGCTTCTGGATCTTTTTGTTCAAGTCATTGGGCATGTTCTGACACGAAAAAACGGACCCCGCAGGGTCCGTTTTCGATTGCGCTAGTGCTAGTGCGGGTCTTTGTAGCTCAGGAACCGGCCCAGCCGCGGGTCCACGGTGACCTTGCGGTCCAGGGCCAGCCGGCCGCCGATGTAGACCTGTTCGATGCCCTCCGGCTGGATGTCCAGGTCGGTGAAGGTGGCGCCGTCCCGGATCGTCTCCGGGTCGAAGACCGTGAGGTCCGCGTCGCAGCCCTCGGCGATCCGGCCCTTGGCGGAGAGCTCCAGCCGCTCCGCCGGCAGCAGCGTCATCTTCCTGAGCGCCTCGATCAAAGTCAGGCGCTTTTCTTCTCTCACGTATTTGCCCAGCACCCGCGGGAAGGTGCCCGCCGCCCGCGGATGGCCCTTGCCGCCGTTGATGGTGGCGTCGCTGGCCACCATGCCGTACGGGTTGGTGATGGCCGCCGCGATCTCCTCCTCGTTCATGACGAAGGCGACCGCCAGCATGTCCGGGTAGTTCTTCTGGGCGTCCTCGAAGATCTCCTTCGTGCAGCGCATCCCGGCGTAAGGCGGGAGGGTCAGCATGATGTCGCTGTAGGTCTTGTTCCACCGCTCGAAGCAGTGCTCATCGAACACGGCGGAGCCGATGCGGGTGGAGAAGGCGGCGTAAGGATAGGTGTCGTAGGAGAGGGTCGGGTCCCGCTCGATGGCCGCGTTGATCAGCGCCAGCGACTCCTTCATCTGGCCCAGGGCGGCGCAGCTGGAGAGGTGGGAGATCTGGAATTTCGGCGCGCTGTTGTCGGAGAGCAGGAGCATCTCCCGGATGGACGGGACCGCGTAGCCCGCGTCGGAGCGGTAGTGGGCCGCTGCGAAGAGGTGCGGGTCGTCCGTCGCGTGCAGGGCGTAGAGCATCTCCTCGGTGGAAAGGCCCGGGTCGTATTCGATGCCGAAGGTGATGCCCCAGGCGCCTTCCTCCAGCTCCTCCCGGATCTGGGAGCGCATCTTCTTCCACTGGTCTTTGGTGGCGTGCTCGTAGCTGCCGATGCCCAGCTCCCGGCGGAACCGGTTGTAGCCGGAGAGGATGATGTAGTTCACCGGCGCGCCGCCCAGTTTCCGGAGCACGGCCTTGAAGTGGGAGAGGGGCTGCCGGCTGGTCCCGCAGTTGCCGCCCACAGCGGTGGTGACGCCCATCTCCAGCATCTTCTGGGCGATGACGTACTGTTCGCCCTCCGTAAGGAACCGCTCCTCGTGCATGTGGATGTCGATGAAGCCCGGGGAGACGACCTTGCCGGCGGCGTCCGCGACCTGCCGGGCTGCCGGTTCTCCCGGCCCGATGTACGCGATCTTTCCCTCGGCGACGCCGATGTTCGCCTGCTTCATGACGCCGGCATCAAAATCCGGATAGCTTCCTCCGGTGATCAAAAGATCCAGCATGGTGCCCTCCCTTCCTGTTCCCGCTGTTTTTTCTTCATTGTACCACAATTCTCCGACGAAAAAAGGGACCGGTCGCCGGTCCCTTCCCATAGTCTCTTATTCTTCCGGTTCGGCTGCCTCTTCCGCGGCGGCGTCCTTCGGCTGGAAGCCCTCCAACAACACCTCCGGGTGGGCAAAACAGCGGGCCACCACCTTGAAGGCCCTGGAGTAGGTGAAGCCGTCGCAGATGCGGTCGTCCACCACGACCTTGACCGGGAGGTAGCGCTTGGTCACCACGCTGCCGTCGGCCTGGACCTCGTTCACGGTCTTCTTGCGGCCCATGGCCAGGAAGACGGAGGTGGTGCCGAACTCGTACAGGTGGTGGAAGATCACCGGCAGGCCGATGGAGCCCACGTTGGTGACGAAGAAGCCGCTGTGGAACGGCTGCAGGTCCACCAGCTTCTTAGGGAGCTTGCCGTGGCGGTCCATCCACATCAGGAAGCCCACCACGCCCCTGAGCAGGAACGGCGGGATCCTGGTGAGGACGCCCGTCAGCTTGTCGAAATCGTTGCTGTCGCCGTCCAGCTCCGCCAGCGCCTCGTCCGCGTCGTGGTTGATGTGGGCGACGATCTCCGCCAGGGTGTCCGTCGGCGCGAAGGTCGGGAAGATGGAGGTCTCCTTGCCGTCGATCCGCATGTTCTTCTTGATCATCATGGAGATGCGGACGTTCTCCCGCTGATAGAGGCGGTTGCCGCAGATGAAGCGGTTGATCTCCGGGACGGTGGAGGCAGCCCTCACCAAAGAGGCGAAGACGATGTGATAGAGGTTCAGCCCCGGGATATCCTTCTTATGTTCCCGGATGAACGGGGCTACCTTGGAGAGGTCCAGGTCCAGATCGATGAAGGTCTCGCTGTCCGTTCTCCGCGGCATGATGTAAGGCATCAAAAAAACGACCGGGTCCGCACTTGGTACCATATAGCCGTCATAAACTCGTTTCTGTTTGTTACCCATAGGTCCATTCCTCCCTGCGGCGACAATCTGCCACAAGATGTAAGATTATGATACAAGTATACACCAACGGGGCAGGACCGTCATGTTAGAATCCTGTTAGATTCTTGCCCGGCGGCCGCTTTCCCGATATACTGGGAGCAGGAGGAGCGCACATGAAGGAACCCTACACCCTGCTCATCCTGGCCGGCGGACAGAGCCGCAGGATGGGAGAGGACAAAGCAAAACTGAAGATCGGCGGCGTGACCTTTACGGAGCGGATCGCCGGCGCGTTCCCCGATGCGGCGGAGGTCCTGGTCTCCTTCTCGGGGGAGGCGGGGGAGGTGCCGGCGGGCGCGAAGACCGTCACTGACCGGTATCCCGGCGCGGGACCGCTGGCGGGGATCCAGAGCGGGCTCGCCGCAGCGGCGAACGACCTCATCTTTGTCACCGCCTGCGACATGCCTTTGATGGACGAGGCCTTCGCAAAAAAACTCCTCGCGGCGATGCCGGAGGAGGGGCTTGCTGTGGTCTCGAGAGAAGAGGGCGGCAGGGTCCATCCGCTGGCGGGATGGTACCGCCGCGGCGCGGAGCCGACGGCCCGGCGGCTGCTGGAGCAGGGCGAGCGGCGGATGATGCGCTTTCTGGAAGCGATCGGAAGCGCCGTCGTACCCGCAGCGCCGGAGGAAGCGGGAAAGCTCCGGAACGTCAACGATCCCGGGGAATACCGGGCGCTGCTGGAGCTACTTCAGGGCGCCGGAGAGGATCCGGCGGGCGAAATCTAAGAGATCCTCGCTGACGGAATCGTCCGGGACCACGTCGGTGATGCCGGTGCCTGCGGCGTTGTCCAGGATCGCCTTCTTCACCAGGTTCTCGAAGGTGTCCGCCGCCACCATGCAGCCGGCGCAGGCGCCGGTCAGCCGGATGCTGACGACACCGTTCTCGTCGATGCCGGAGAGGACGGCCTGTCCGCCGTGGGCAGCGAGGGCCGGGTTGATGACTTTGGTCAGCATGTTCTGCACGTATTCTTTCTGATCCATAGGGCGTCTCCTTTTGAAAGTATTGCCCTTACGATACCGTATTTTGCCGGGCCTGTCAAACGCCGCCTATGCGGCGGCGGGCTTTGATGATATAATGAGAAAAAGTGAATGTGGACGGAGAAGGAGGAGACCTATGGCTTTTGACGAAAAACGCTTTTTTCAGGAGCTGGAGCAGCTCGTGAACATCGACAGCGGCAGCTATGACATCCCGGGCCTTGAGAAGGTGGCGGACGAGCTCACGCGCATGTACCGGGAACTGGGGATGTTCGTGGACCGCCGGAAACTCTGCGAGTGCGGCAGGCCGCACATCTTCGCCTATACGAAGGATCCGGCCACACTGACCGGCGAGCGGCCGATCGACATTCTGTTCATCGGGCATTTCGACACGGTCTTCCCGGAAGGAACGGTGGCCCAGCGGCCGTACTCCACGGATGGGAACAGGGCTTACGGACCGGGCGTGGCGGACATGAAGTCCGGCGACCTTCTGGCGATCCATATGCTGAAGGAGCTCATCGAGAAGTATCCGGATGCGGTCTTCGCCGTGTCCCACAACTCCGACGAAGAGCTGGGATCTCCTGATTCCGGTGAATTCCTGAAGGAACTGGCGTCTAAGGCGAAGTACGGCTTCGACATGGAGCCGGGCCGTGAGACCGGCAACTTCGTCTACGAGCGGAAGGGATGCTGCGAGTACTGGGTGGACATCGAGGGCATCAGCTCCCACGCCGGCATCGCG
>CADCOV010000113.1 GCA_902803185.1 uncultured Eubacteriales bacterium | reverse complement strand
GGCGATGGTGTCCGCGCACTGCTTGAGCTCCCGCATGATCTCCTCTGCGTTCTCGATTTCCTGCTTGTACTTCATCGTGTGCTCGAGGCTGGCCCAGTAGTCCATGGCGACGGTGCGGATCTGCACCTCCACCCGCATGTAAGCCTTCTCGTTGCTGAAGAAGACCGGCACCTCGATGATCATGTGGTAGGAGCGATAGCCGTTCGGTTTCGGGTTTTTGATGTAGTCCTTCACCTGGATCAGCTTGACGTCGTCCTGGCGGGTCAGCATGTGGGCGACCTTGTAGATGTCGTCGATGAAGGAGCAGATGACGCGGATGCCCGCCACGTCGTTCAGGTTCTTCTGGATGGACTCCAGGCTCAGCTCGTCGCCCTGGCGGCGGAGCTTCTCAAAGATGCTGATCGTCTTCTTCCGGCGGGAGGCGATGCTTTTGATCGGGTTCTGGTAGCCGGAGGAAAGGGACAGCTCGTCGTTCAGGATCTCCAGCTTGGTGCGCACCTCGCGGATCGCGGATTCGTAGCGCATCAGGAGCTCATCCAGCTGATCGAGCAGTTCCACGCTCTGATTCGGGTCGACCGGAAGGAAGTTGTTCAGCATCTCCCGGCGGATATCATCATTGGTCTTGGCCATCCGAATTCTCCTTTCCAATTCTCGTCAAAACAGAAATTGACGGAAAAACGACAGTTCAAGTCGAAAAAAGTACATAAACCAAAAAAGCACTTGATTTCCCCATACTATGGCCCTATGCTCAAGTCACAGACGCACCTGATCAACAAGGGGGAGGGATAGAGTTATGAAGTACAATTGTTCCATATGCGGCAACATATTCCACAATACCACATTCCGCGGAGGCTATGTCTGCGAGGACTGTATCCAGTACATCAAAGCGCTCGACCTCAACAAGAAACGTTAGTGTAGGGTATAGAACTACCGGCTCGGGTCCAATTTTGTAAAAGTGCAAGGGTACGTCTCAGGGGGAGCTTCGGCTCCCTCTTTTCTTTCCCTACTTCCCCGCCCTCGCCTTGCGGAGGGCCGCCAGGAAGTAGTCCGGCAGCGGGCTCTCAAAGTGCATCCGCTCCCCGGTCACCGGGTGGTCGAAGGACAGCTGCCCGGCGTGGAGGATCTGGCCGCCGGCGTTCAGGCGGTCCTTCTTCGGCCCGTAGAGGGGATCCCCCACCAGGGGGTGCCCGATGCTCGCCAGGTGGACGCGGATCTGATGGGTCCTGCCCGTCTCCAGGCGGGCCTCCACCAGGGTGTAGTTTCCCATGCGCTCGATCACCCTGTAGTTGGTGACCGCAGGCCTGGCGTCCTCCAGGTCGCTCACCGCCCGCTTCAGGCGGTTCGCCGGATCCCTGCCGATCGGGGCGTCGATCCTGCCCTCATCCTCGGCGAAGTTGTTGTAGGTCAGGGCCGTGTAGACCCGGCCCGCGCTGTGCCGGGAGAACTGTTCCTTCAGGTTCTCCCAGGCCGCCCTGGTCTTGACGGCCACCAGGAGGCCGCTGGTATCTTTGTCGATGCGGTGGACGATGCCCGGACGGTCCGGCTGTTCGCAGGCCTCCCGGATCCCCTCGCCGCAGTGGTAGAGCAGGCCGTTCACCAGGGTGCCGGACTCGTTGCCCGGACCCGGATGGACCACCAGCCCCCGTGGTTTGTCGATCACCAGGACGCTCTCGTCCTCGTAGAGGATATCGA
The DNA here is from genome assembly GCA_902803185.1 of uncultured Eubacteriales bacterium. GTDB lineage: Bacteria > Bacillota > Clostridia > Peptostreptococcales > Anaerovoracaceae > Eubacterium_B. The sequence continues at coordinate 681 of CADCOV010000113.1, read as the reverse complement.
GCGGGATGTCCTCCGGCTGCGGAAGGGCTTCCTTCGGCTCAGGCAGGGTCACCAGGAGCTCCTGGCCCGCTTTGGCTTTGGTCTTCTTGTCGAGGACCGGCTGTCCGTCCGCGGTGACGGCCCCCGCCGCCATCAGCTTCTGGACCGCGCTCCTGGACACGCCGTCCAGGGCCGCCGCCAGCACCAGGTCCAGCCGCTCCCCCGCCATCTCGGCGTCTATGAGGATCCGGATCACGCCGCTATTTTCTCTCATAGCGCTCTCCGATCAGCACGTACAGGAGCAGCAGGCCCGCCCCCACGCACACGGCGATGTCCGCCACGTTGAAGATCGGCGGGAAGAAGCTGAAGTCCAGCATGTCCGTGACCTCCCCGAACAAAGCCCGGTCGATCAGGTTGCCGATGCCGCCCCCTGCGATCAGGATCAGGGAGGCGGTGAAGAGCCGGTTCTTCCCCCGCTCTTTCCACAAAAAGAACAGAGTCACGAGGATGGCTGCCGTCGTGAAGGCGAGCAGCAACGTTCTCTGTCCGCTGAAGGAACTGAAAGCCGCCCCATCGTTGCGGATGTACGTCAGCTTGAAGAAACTTCCGAGTACTCGAATGCTCTCCCCCTCTGACAGGAGAGCGCGGATCGCGTATTTGCTGAGTTGATCGGCGCCGATGATCGCGGCTATCAGGATATAT
>CADCOV010000112.1 GCA_902803185.1 uncultured Eubacteriales bacterium | reverse complement strand
GTGGTGCGCTCCGTGCCGTCCGGGTAGGTCAGCGTATAGGACTGCTCGTCCTCGTTGTAGGTGACCGTCACCTCCGTGGCCTCGCCGTGGAGCCAGGTGCTCACCTTGTGCTGGACCCCGCCGATATCCGCGGCGTAGGCGCCCACCGTCATCATCAAAACCAGTGCCGCTGCCGCGAACACGACAGCAACCGTTCTCAGCGGTCTTCTCGATCTCTTCATCTCATGTCCCTCCACATAGTTCAAAACATTCATCTCCGCAGAAGGACGGATATGTTCTGCCGCGTTCCGATAGCGTTCTCTGTTAGTCATCTTCCCATTCCTCCTGCAGTTTTTCCTTCAACAATACCCGTCCGCGATGGAGCTGGCTCGTCACCGTCCCGGTCCTCACTCCCAGGAGCGCCGCGATCTCGGCGACGGAGTAGCCCTCGTAGTAGAAGAGGTGGATGATCACCCGGCACCGTTCCGGCAAAGCCATGACCGCCTCCAGAAGATCCCGGTCTCCCTCCGGTGCCGCGGTCAGATCCTCCGCGTAGTCCTCCAGATCCTCCCGGTTCCTCCTCCAGAAGGAACGGGTGGCGTTCTTTGCCTTGTTGATGGCGGTCCGGAGCAGCCATGCCCGCACGTGCTCCCGGCTGGCAAACTCATCGTGGTTCCGGAAGTAGGCCAGGAAAGTCTCCTGGCAAACGTCCTCCGCCTCTTCCCGGTCCCGGCAGGTGTAGAACGCTGCCCTGAACACACTCAGTTCATATAGTTCTACCGCCTGCTCCAGTTCCAGTCTCATCTCTTCTCCTTACCTTGGCGAACGTCCTTTCACTTGGTATACACCTGGGGAGGGCCAAATGCTGAAACCACGTGAAAAGTTTTTTGAAAAAGTTTTTTCAGATAGAAAAACCTCTGAAACAGTTCGTTTCAGAGGTTGGTTGGTGACCCGTACAAGACTTGAACTTGTGACCTTCTGGTTGTCACCCAGACGCTCTCCCAGCTGAGCTAACGGATCATGTCGCTTAGCTATTATAGCACAGGAGTTTTCTCCGGGTCAAGGAGAATTTAATATTTCTTTTCATCGCGCCGCCCATCTGGACCCCCGCCAAGATCCTCGGCCGCTCTCCAAAGCAGCCGCTCCGCCGCTGCCCGGCAGAGCGCAGCCGCCCGGGGCCGGATCTCCGCCAGGGTCATCCCCGGCTCCGACGCGGTCTCGATGTCCACGATCCCGTGGTCGTACATCTTCTCGTAGCCCTCTCCCTTACGGCCCACCACCGCCATGCAGGGCACGCCCGCCGCTTTGGCCAGGTCCCCGACTTCCGCGGTGATCTTGCCGAAGGCGGACTGATAGTCCATGCTGCCCTCTCCGGTGATCACCAGATCCGCATCCCGGACCGCTTCCCGGAAGCCCGTGAGCTCCAGCACCGTCTCCGCGCCCCTGCGGAGCTTCGCCTCCGTGAAGGCGAGGAGCGCCGCGCCCAGGCCGCCGGCTGCGCCGGCGCCGGGGATCTCCCGGACTTTGCGGCCTGCGGCCGCTTCCACCAGGTCATAGAGCCGCCCCATGGAGCGGTCCAGGCCCTTCATCGCCTCCTTGGCGACGCCCTTCTGGCCGCCGTAGACATAGGTGGCGCCGCTCTTGCCGAGCAGAGGATTGGTGACGTCGCACATCACCGTGAGGCGTACGCCGGCCAGCGGGTCCCGCTCCGGCAGCTCGATCCGCTCCACCAGGTCCATGTAGGCGGGCACCGGACGGAGCTCTCTGCCCGCCGCGTCCAGGAACCGGACGCCCAGCGCTGCGGCGAAGCCCATGCCGCCGTCGTTGGTGGCGCTGCCGCCGATCCCGAGATAGAGCTCCCGGCATCCCCGGGAGACCGCGTCGAGCAGCATCTCTCCCGTCCCGTAGGAGTTCTGGAAGAGCACGTCCCGCTCCGCCGGGTCCACCAGAAGGAGGCCGGAGGCCTCCGCCATCTCCAGGATGGCTTTGCGCCCCGGCAGGATGGCGTAGCGGGCGGCATGGGGCCGCCCCAGGGGGTCTTTGACCTCGGCTTTGACGATGTTGCCGGACAGGACCTCCGCCAGGCATTCCACCGTCCCCTCGCCCCCGTCCGCCACGGGGATCTCGAGGATCTCGCAGTCCGGCCACAGAGACCGGGCCGCCTCCGCCGCCGCAGTGCAGACCTGCCTGGCGGTCAGGGTGCCTTTGAAGGAGTCCGGCGCGATCACGATCTTTCGCATGGATGACCTCCTTCCGCCGGTCAGAACAGCTCCGTGAGGAGCTTGATGAAGAAGATGGCCAGCACCGTCAGCATCATCGGCTTGACGATCTTCGCGCCGCCCTTTTCGAACATGCGGCTGCCGATCTGATTGCCGGCGATGCCGAAGAGCCCCGCCACCAGCCCCAGCGGGAACAGCACCTTGCCGTTCAGGGTGTAGACCACGAAGGCAGCCACGTTGGTGGCCAGGTTGATCGCCTTCGAAGTGCCGTTGGCGTTCTCCAGGCTGATGTGGGCCGCTGCGGTCAGGAGCAGGATCAGGAAGGTCCCCGTCCCCGGCCCGTAGAAGCCGTCGTAGGCCCCGACGAAAAAGGCGATGGCCGACGCGATCAGGATCGTCTTCTTCAGCGGGAAGGGTTCCCGGTCCTCCCGGAAGGCCCGCCCCTTGAGGAGGTAGGCCGCCAGAAGCGGCAGCAGCACCAGCATGATGAGCTTGAACACCCGGTCCGTGATCATCAGGGCGATCCTGGCCCCGCAGGCCGATCCGCAGAAGGCGAAGGCGACGCAGAAGGGGACGATCTTCATGTCCATGAACCCGTCCCGGAAATACCGGACCGCCGTGGTGGTCGTGCCCATCAGGGAGCTCAGCTTGTTCGTGGCGATGGCGTTGTGGACCGGGACCCCCGCCAGCATGTAGGCCGGCAGGGAGATGAGGCCGCCTCCCCCCGCCACCGCGTCCACGAAGCCGGCGATCCCCACCAGCGGGCAGACGATCAGGAACTGGATCAAAGTGATATCGTGCATAGGTAGTCCTTCAGATGCCCCGCGAATTCGAGGCTTCCCCTTTCCGTCAGGTGCTCGCCGTCAAAGGCCATCTCCGGCCTGAGTTCGGCAGCGCTC
>CADCOV010000111.1 GCA_902803185.1 uncultured Eubacteriales bacterium | reverse complement strand
GCTGCTCAGGACCGCCTTCGAGAGGGCGGCAAAGCTGGGTGCGGTCATCAGCCTCCACGAGGAGGACCCGGCCTTCGTGGCCAGGGCCGGCGTGAACCGGGGCGCCGTCAGCGCGGCGCTGGGATTCCCGGGCGCGGACCGGGCGGCGGAGGACACCATGGTGGCGAGGGACGCCAGGCTTGCCCTGCAGACCGGCGCCAGGGTGGATTTCCAGCACATCAGCTCCGCGGGAGCGGTGGAGGCGATCCGCCGGGCCAGGGCGCTGGGCGCCGACGTCTGGGGCGAAGCCACCCCGCACCACTTCTCCCTGACGGAGGAGGCGGTGCTCACCCACGGGGCCTACGCGAAGATGAACCCGCCGCTGCGCACGGAGGCGGACCGGCAGGCGATCATCGAGGGCCTCAGGGACGGGACGCTCAGGCTCATCGCCACGGATCACGCGCCTCATTCGAAGGAGGAGAAGGACCGGGGATTGTTCGAGGCCCCGAGCGGCATCGTGGGTCTGGAGACGGCCCTGGCCCTCGCCATCACCAACCTGGTGAAGCCGGGCCACCTCACCATGAGCGAGATGCTGGATAAGCTGACCGCCCAGCCGGCGGAACTCTACGGGCTCCCGGGAGGGAGGCTGCAGGAGGGCGGGCCGGCGGACCTGGTGCTCTTTGATCCGGAGGAGGAGTGGACGGTGACGGAAGAGTCCTTCGCCTCCAGGAGCAAGAACAGCCCGTTCATCGGGACGAAGCTGACCGGCCGCGTACGGTATACGGTCTGCGGCGGCGAAGTCGTATTTGAGGAGGAGAGACATCTATGAAGATGCACGATTATCTGGAAAGCGACAAGGAGAAGCTCCTCTCCGAGCTGGAATCGGCGGGAACGCCGGAACGGGCGGAGAAGGTCATCACCGATGAGCTGGAGCGGATCCTGTATCGATACAACGAGGACTGCGACACGGCCCGGGGCAGAGAGACGGCCTCCCGGATGGTCCGGGCGGCGAGCCTCACCGCCATGCTGGTGGACAGCGTGGGTGAGACGAGGGTCTGGGAAAGAGACCCTGAGGCGGACGCCGGCGTGAAGCAGCGCCGGTTCCCGTTCACCACCCTGTACCTGGCCCTGCTGGGCCTGATGTGCCTGGGTGCCTTCTCCCTGATGATGGGAGCGCTGGACCAGACGGCGAACAGAAGCCCGCTGACCTACGTGTTCCTCGCCATCGGCGTCGTCGCCCTGTACGCGGCGGGCCGGGCCCGGTTCCCGAAGCAGAAGGCGGCCTCCCGGAAGAAGGAGCGCCAGACGGAGCTTCGGGTGGACGCGGGCCGCATCTGGCGGTGCCTGTCCTCTTTGACCCTGGCCATGGACCAGGAGCTGGACAAGATCGACGCCGAGGAGAAGCGGGCCCAGCGGGCCGAGACCGTGGAGACCGGCCGGCGGATGCTGGGCGCTAAGGAGCTCGACCTCTACGCGGGGCTGCTGGAGGCGGCCCAGACCGGGGACGGGGAGTTCGCTTTGGACAAGCTGTCCGAGCTCAAATATTTCCTGCACGGATACGGGGTGGAGGCCGTGGAATACGACGGCACCAACCGGGAGTACTTTGATCTGATGCCGGGCGGCGGCGGAACGATCCGCCCTGCGCTGGTGTCGGAGGGCAAGCTGCTGAAGAAGGGCATGGCTGCCGGAGGAAGATAGATGGAACGTTTTTACGGATTTGACCTGGGGGACGCGGAAAGCGCGGTCTCCAGGCTGGAAAAGGGATCGGCGGAGGCACCGGAGCAGCTGGAGATCTGCGGGGCCAAGAGCTTCATCTCCGCCTACGCCCAGCTCAGGACCGGCGAGATCCTGGTGGGCGAGCAGGCCTGCTACCATGCGGACGCGATCAAAAGAAAGCTCCGCTTCAAGAGCCATTTCCTGACGGACCCGGGCTGCGCCGACGACGTGAAGACCTTTGCGGCGGGCGTGCTGGGGGAGCTCTACGGCAGCGCGGCCCTCATCAAAAATGACGATACCAGCTTCTACATCGGCTGTCCGGCGGGCTGGGACGGCAACACCAGGGAGTTCTACCGCTCGATCTTCGAGCAGGCGGGCTATCCGCCGGCCAAGATCGTCTCAGAGTCCCGGGCGGCTTTGATCAGCGCCTGCCAGTCCAGGCACCTGCAGATCGGCCACGACATCATGTCCAAGCCGGTGCTGGTGGTGGACATCGGCTCCTCCACCACGGACTTCGCCTACATCATGGGCGGCAAGGAAGTGGAGATGCAGACCGCCGGCGAGGTGGTGCTGGGCGGCGGCATCATGGACGAGATCCTGCTGGACGAGGCCATCGAGGGCTCTCTGTTCTCCCGCCGGATCCGGCAGACCCTGGAGAACAGCGAGGCCTGGAAGAACTACTGCGAGTTCGCGGCCCGGCGCCTAAAGGAGAAGTACTTCTCCGACGAGGCCTACTGGAAGGTGAACCCTTGCAAAGAGAGCGTCATGATCCGCTACCGCGAGCCCCTCAAGCTCACGATCACCATGGACGAAAAGATCGCGAAGAAGCTCCTGGAGAAGAAGGTGGAACGGCTGGGGAACCGGTCCTTCCGCGAGGTCTTCGTCCAGAGCCTCTACGACGTCCGCGACAACATCAAAGGCAGCAAGCCGGAGCTTTTGTTCCTGACCGGCGGCGTCTCCAAACTCCCGGAGATCCGGGAATGGTGCGCCGAGGTGTTCCCGGAGGCCATCGTGATCCGGGGCTCGGAGCCGGAGTTCTCCGTCTCCAAGGGTCTGGCCTGGAGCGGCCGCATCGACGAGGACATGCGGGAGTTCCGGGAGGAAGTGGACCAGCTCATGAAGTCCGCCAAGGTGGAGGACATCGTGGAGCGGCACATCGAAGAGCTGTATAAGGGGACGGTGGACGCTTTGATCGACCCGATCCTGGAAAAGGTGGCGGAACCGGTCTTCCTGCGCTGGCGGAACGGCGAGCTCCGCAAGCTCTCCGACGCGGATGAGGTGCTGAAGAACGACATCGCCGCCTTCGTCCGCAGCGAGGAGGCCAGGGCGCTCCTGGTCAAGCCGATCACCAGCTGGCTGAAGCCGGTGGCGGAGGAGCTGGAGGAGTACACGGTGCCGATCTGCGTGCGCCACAACGTGCCGTACTCCTCGATGAGCCTGCGCTCCTTCCTGCAGGTCTCCGACCTGGACATCAGCCTGGACGCCCGCAACATCTTTGCGGTGGAGGAGATCACCCTGATGATCGACTCGATCATCTCGATCATCATCGGCCTCCTGTGCGGCGGCAGCGGCGCGGCCCTGGTGCTGGAGGGGCCGATCGGCATCCTGGCGGGCATCACCCTGTCCTTCATCGTCCTGATCCTGGGACGCCGGAAGATGGAGGAAGCCCTGCTGAACATGGATATCCCGGGCCCGATGCGCAAAGTCGTCCCGAAGGCGGCCTTCCGCTCCCGGATGGATGCCATCAGCGACGGCGTCAAAGAGAACTTCTACAAGTCTCTGGAGAAGGATAAGAGCGACGAGATCACCAAACGCATGGTGGAGGATATCTCGGCGCAGATCGAGATGTGTTTGGAGAAGATGGCGGAAGTGGTAGAGATTCCGTTAGGCTAGTCCTGCCTTCACTTGGTCCTCGGCAGCGAAGCTGCCTGCGGAATCGTTCAGGCAGGATAGCCTAACGGTGTCTGAAAGGGCGCAGATTTGGGGTTGGGATCGCTCGTTGGGGATCAACCCTGCGAGTCTGACAGGGCGCAGATCTTGGGTTCTGCTCGCTAAGTCCTCGGCGCTTGCAGCGCCTGCGGAGGCGTTCGCCGGAGACCACCCCAGGGTGTCTGAAAGAGCGCAGATTTTGAGTCTGACAGAGCGCGAATCTGGGGTTGGGATCGCTCGTTGGGGATCAACCCAGGGGGTCTGACAGAGCGCAGATTTTGGATATATTTGGCGCGCGGTTCTTCGGGGCTGCGCGCTTTGTTGAATGGAAAGGATAGGGATATGGTCGTCAAGGAGATCGATGTCAAGGGCATCATGACGAAGACGAATCTGCCGGTGGTCTGCAACTATTTCTATCACGAGGAAGTCCGCAAGTCGGCAAAGAAAGAGAAGAAGGATGAGTAAGAAGATCGTCGTGGTCAACGCGGGGCCGCGGAAGGGCTGGAACACGGACATGATCCTGACTGCTGCGGCAGAGGGCGCCGCCTCTGAAGGGGCGGAGATCATCCGGTTCGACCTGTTCAAATTAGAGAAGTATACGGGCTGCATCTCCTGCTTCGGCTGCAAGAAGGAGCGGTTCAAGGGCCACTGCGTCTGCAGGGACGGTCTGACGCCGGTGCTGGACGCGATCCGGGAGGCGGACGGGCTGATCATCGGCTCCCCGAATTACCTGGGAGAGCTGACGGCGTCCTTCCGGGCTTTGTACGAGCGGCTGATCTTCCAAAACCTCACCTATAACATGGAGACGCCGTGCTGCAACGAGCGGCCGATCCCGGTGCTTTTGGTCATGACCAGCAATGCGCCGGACACCGCCTATCTGCCGCTGCTCGGCAATTATCAGCAGACTCTGAGCCGGTTCGTGGGACCGGCGGAGGTCTTCGTCAGCGGCAATACCCTGCAGCTGAACGATTACAGCAAAACGGACTGGCCGTGGAGCATGTTCGATCCGGAAGCCAAGAAGGCCCGCCGGGAGACCGTCTTCCCGCTGGAGCGGAAGGCGGCGTTCGAGAAGGGCGCGGCGCTGGGCAGGGATTGAAGGTATGCCCTCACACGTTCACGATCGAATCTCATCGTTTAATGGATCGCCGCACATCATCAGAGCAGGATGTGCGGTTTTTTCATACTGAAGGCGGCAAGAAGGCCGGACGCAAAGGCAAAGAATCTTTACTTTTTCCGGACGAAAAGGACAAAAAAGTAAAGATTTTCTCCTGATTATACTGTGAAAAGTAAAGAATCCCTAAAAGAAACAGGCCAATGGATCTGCGCAAGGCGGTTGACAGGAGGGCTGCAGAGGGTGTATGCTTTGTTTGTCGGTAATTCCTATCGGAATAGTAGGGATTATGCGGCAACGGACCGGACCGGCGGAACAGCCGGCATGTGAGGCATCTTAGACGCGGCTTGAATAGAGCATGAAGGGCATCCGCCGTTTCGCGGTCCGTCTCCAAAGACCATCACACATCCACATAGAAAGGAAACAGGTGAACAGTATGGCGAAGATCTATCAGAGCGCAACAGAGATCATCGGGAAGACCCCTTTGCTGGAGGTCAGGAACATCGAGAAGGCTGAGGGCCTCAAGGCAAGGCTCCTGGTCAAGCTGGAGTATTTCAATCCGGCGGGCTCCGTCAAGGACAGGATCGCCAAGGCGATGATCGAGGACGCGGAGGAGCAGGGCCTTCTGAAGGCGGGCAGCACCATCATCGAGCCGACCAGCGGCAACACCGGCATCGGCCTGGCCTCCATCGCGGCGGCCAAGGGATACCGCACCATTCTGACCATGCCGGAGACCATGTCCGTGGAGCGCCGCAACATCCTCAAGGCCTACGGCGCGGAGATCGTTTTGACCGAAGGGGCGAAGGGCATGGCGGGCGCCATCGAGAAGGCGAACGAGCTGGCGGCGGAGATCGAGGGCAGCTTCATCCCGGGCCAGTTCGACAACCCGGTGAACCCGGCGGCGCATGAGGCGACCACCGGCCCGGAGATCTGGGAGGACACGGCGGGCGAGGTGGACATCTTCGTCGCGGGCGTCGGTACCGGCGGGACCCTGACCGGCGTCGGCAAATATCTGAAGGCGCAGAAGCCATCCGTCAAAGTCTATGCGGTGGAGCCGGAGACCTCCCAGGTCCTCGGCAAGGGCGTTGCAGGCCCGCATAAGATCCAGGGCATCGGCGCCAACTTCGTGCCGGCGACGCTGGACACCGGGATCTATGACGGCATCATCGCCATCAATAACGAGGATCCGTTCGCGGCGGCCAAGCTCCTGGCGAAGAAGGAGGGCATCCTGGTGGGCATCTCCTCCGGCGCGGCGCTGAAGGCGGCGCTGGATCTGGCGAAGCTGCCGGAGAACGAGGGCAAGACCATCGTGGCGCTGCTGCCGGACAGCGGCGACCGCTACTACTCGACCCCGCTGTTCCAGGAGTGAGCCATGCTGATCTCGACCAAGGGGCGCTACGCCCTGCGCATGATGCTGGACCTGGCCCAGAACGACACCGGGGAACCGGTGAAGCTCAAGGACATCGCTTCCCGGCAGTACATCTCCGAGAAATACTGTGAGCAGATCATCGCGATCCTGAACAAAGCCGGCTACGTCCGAAGCGTCCGGGGCGCCCAGGGAGGGTATCTCCTGGCCAGTCCGCCGTCCCAGTACACCGCAGGGCAGATCCTAAGGCTTACGGAGGGCGATCTCTCCGCGGTCCAATGCATCTCCGAGGGCAGCGACTTCTGCGCCAGGACCACCAGCTGCGTGACCCGCAAGCTTTGGCAGCAGGTCACCGACGCGGTGAACGGCATCCTGGACAATACCACCCTGGAGGACCTCCTGAGCTGGGGACCGAGCAAGGGCGACGATTATGTGATCTGAACAAAAGAAAGAAGAGCCGATGGGAGTCGGCCCTTCTTTTTTCGTGTCAGTAAAGAAGCCCGTTCAGGACCTGCTCACAGAGGAGCAGGCCGCCCCGGATGCCCAGGTGGGTCTTCGGGATCACATCGTTATACCCGAGGGTCGGCAGAGCGGTCTCGATGCCGGCGAAGGCGCGGCCCCGGGCCTTCAGCATGGCGATGAGGTTGCCGTCGCCGAAGACGAGTTCTGCAGGCGCCTCCAGGATGTCTGCCGTAAGCGCTGCTTCCATGCCGTTCTCCGAGAGGAGCGAAAGGAGCGCATCCCCGGCTTCGCCCTCCAACGGGCTCAGGACCTCCGCCGCGGCTGCGGTCATGCCGAAGTAGCGCACCAGGAACCGGGTATAGCCCAGCACCTCCGGCAGCGTGCCCTGGACGCCGAAGGGGGTCCCCTTTGGCAGTCCGGTCAGGGAATTGGTCCGGGAGAGGAAGACGAAGCTCCTCGCCCTGGCCCGTTCACTGGCCTCCCGGAATGGCATGGGATCGGCCGCAAAGCCCATGCCCTGCAGCGCCTCGCAGACCCGGTCCATCAGCTCTTCCATGGCCTGAAAGCCCACCGGCAGGCCCTCTGCGGTCAGCTGCGGGATGCCGAACCGCTCCTCCAGAAGATCCGCTGCGGCCTTGCCGTACAGAGGGTCGATCACCAGATCCAGGTCCGCGGCCGGCAGGCGCCGGATATCCTCCGGTGTACACCCGCAGGCGAGGGCGCAGTTCACATCGATCCCGCAGAGAGCCAGGTCCCGCTTCAGCTCCTCCAGGTCGCCCTCATAGTTTCGGTGGAAGAGGGAGAGCCCCAGCAGGTTGACCCGGGGCCGGGCGGCAGGCGCTTTGTTTTGCTCCGCGGCGAGGAGGCGGATCAGCCGGCAGCAGGCCTCGGAGAAGCCTTCCCAGACCGGCCGGGAGTAGCCCGGGGTCTCCACGGTGAGGAAGGGGATGTCGCCGACGGCCGCGGAGACGATGCGCTCGAGGTCGTCGCCGATCAAAGCGGCGCCCGGGGAGTTCACCACGGTGAGAAGGGGCGGGGCGAGCTCACTTTTGATGAAGCCGATCAGCTCCGTCAGCTTGCCCTCGCTGCCGTAGACGTAGTCCTTCTTGTCCAGATAGGTGCAAGGCACCCGGGGCTGGCCGAAGTACCAAAGCTCCGGGAAGTTCAGCGGGTCGAACTCCTCCTGCCGGATCATGCGGCTGTCGGAGACGGAGGAATGGTAGAACTTGCAGCCCGTCGGGCCGTTCAGGATCGTGACCGCCTTCTCCACGCCCTCAAAGCCGAAGATCAGGCCGGTCAGGCTGTCAGGCAAAATATTTTTCAAATAGCGCTCTGTCATTCTGCCATTCTCCTTTCTGGCTCCTTCCGAACAGGCGGACCCAGCGCTGCATCATGCTGAGCCCGGCGAAGAAGCCGTTGTCCGGGCACATCGGGATCGTGTCCGCGATGACGCCCTTGCCGGCGGCGGCGTTTTCGTAGTTGGAGAGGATGATGTCCGGACGGAAGGCGGCGATGTCCCCGGCCCGCCTGGCGCCGTCGTAGTTCTCCTCCACCGGGATGTCCCGGATCTCCGGGAGCCGGGTGCGAAAACCCTCGTCCTGGGAGAAGTTGAAGATGCAGACCTTCGCGATCTCCATCCCTGCGTCCAGGGCGGCGGACAGGATCCAGTCGATGTCGTGGTTGTAGGTGAAGACCATCAGGCGCTTGCCGGCGAGGGCGCTGCGGCAGGCGGCGATCTCCTCCTCGTAGCGGGCCCGGTTCTCGGCGATGATGGCCTCCGCCTCCGCCGCGGACTCACCGCCGAAGAAGGCGCCCACGCCCCTGAGCCATTCGGCGGTCTCCGGGAAGCCGATCGGGAACTGGCGGTCAAAGAACCGGCAGCCGTACTCCCCGGCAAAGAAGTCCCGGAGGAGCTTCCCCGTGTAATCCTGGTAGGCCAGCAGGTTCAGCTCCGCGCTCAGGAAGTTCCGCAGGGAGGCGAAGTCCGTGTTGCAGAGGAACCGGCAGTTCACCCGGATGCCCATGCGGGCGAGGAACCCGCTCATGATGCGGAAGTTCTGCTCGGTGTTCCGGACGCCCACCTTCTCGAAGACGACGTTCACCGTCTTCGGCTGCGGGGTGACGCTCCGGTCGATGACCTGCAGGGCCAGCTCCCGGTAGGCGCTGAGCATGCCCTGGAGGTAGTCGCCGGTCAGGTTGCCCTCGGCTTTGATCGGGATGACCGGCATGTCCGGCAGGGACAGGGCTTTGGCCTCGTCGATGTCGTCTCCGATGATGCCGGAAGGGCAGGAGCTCACGATGATGACCGCCTTCGGCCGCTCCCCCGGCGGCAGGTCCCGGAAGCGCCGGACGGCGTCCAGCAGTTTGTCGGTGCCGCCGAAGACCATGTCTTCGTCCTCCATCTCGGTGGAGGCGAGGTTCAGGGTCATGCCGTAGGGCAGCAGGACGCCCCGTTCGAACAGGCGGCGCCGGTTGGTGGAGCTGATGCTCTGGTAGGCGAGGTAGGTGCAGCTCTTCGGTGAATGGGCGAGGATCACCGCGTCCCGGATGTGGACCGCCGTGCTGGTAGCGCCGCTGAAGGCGCAGCCGTGCAGAGGTTCATTGCGGATGACGTTTTTGGAGAGGGTGCCCGGATCGTAGTGGGCGTCCGGGGCCTGAGACGCTCGGGCCTGTGGGTCTGCGGCGTCCGGGGCAGGGGCCGTCCTGGTCCCGTAGAGGAGCAGTTCCTCCAGAGCCTCGTCGGTCAGAGGCGCGGCCGGGTAGAGGACCGGGCCTTCGATGATGCGCGCCGCGATGCCGGTGAAGAGGTCGTAGAGTTCCGGGAAGCCCTCCGGCCCCAGGCTTGCGATGGTACAGTTCCGGCGCTCGCATTGGGCGAAGGCGTCGCTCCGCGGGATCTTCGCGAAGATCGGGAGCCCTACCGCCTCGGCGAAGGTGCGGACCCTCTCGTCCTCATCCCTGACGTTGCGGGAATTGTAAAGGATCCCGGCGACCCGGCTGCGGCCGGTGTCGTAGTTGGCGATGCCCCGGAGGATGTTGTTTGCCGCATACAGGGACATGAACTCCCCGCTGGTCACCAGGAAGATGGTATTGGCGTACTCCCGGCGGATCGGCACGGCGAACCCGCCGCAGACCACGTCCCCCAGCACGTCGTAGAGGACCATATCGTACTCCTCCTTGACGTGGAACTTCTCAAGCAGCTCGAAGGCGGAGATGATCCCCCGGCCGGCGCATCCCACGCCCGGCTTCGGCCCGCCGGTCTCGATGCAGCCGCAGCCGTATTCCCCGGTGAACAAAACCTGATCCAGCCGGTAGTCCAAAGCGCCGTTCTCCCTCATGTGGTCCAGCACCGTGGTGATCCTGCGGCCGCCCGTCAAAAGTTTGGTGGAGTCGTGCTTCGGGTCGCAGCCGATCTGCAGGACTCTCTTGCCGGCCTGCCCCAGGGCGGCCGTGATGTTCGCGGAAAGGGTGGACTTGCCGATGCCGCCCTTGCCGTAGATCGCGATCTCTCTCATGGTTCTCCTCATCTTTTCCGCGGGTTTGTTCCCACTGACTCCATGCTATCACGGGAAGCGCGGCTTCGCAAGGGCGGCGGGGGTGCCGGCGGTTTGTCGCAAAACCCGAATAGACGGCGATTTGAGATAGCAAATGAGGTGATTTTGCCGTTTTGCGCCAAAAAACGACGGTCGGGCGCGCTGATTTGTCGCAGAACCCGAAAAGACGGCGATTTGAGATAACAAATGAGGCGATTTTGCCGTTCTGCGCCAAGCACCTCAGCCCGCCCCCACCCCGCCGAAAATCCCCTTACCCGCTGCGCCAGGCTTTGATATATAATAGGGGGCGGGAGGAGAAACATGTTCGGAGCATACGGGAGCACCATCTACATCGTCATCGCGTGCCTGGCGGCGATCTTCGTCGGGGTCCTGGAGGGGAACGGGGCGGTCTACGCCTTCAACCACCTGCCGGCGAAGTGGCTCTGCGACTACGGGGAGGAGCCGTCGGCGGAGCTCAGGGACCCGTATACGCAGCGGGTGAAGAGCGTGCCGTGGAAGTACATCTTCAGCATGCTGTTCGTGGTGCTGAACATCCGGCTGGTGCTGCTGGATCCGCAGTACGCGCTGGCGGCCACCGCGGCGCTCTGGCTGCTGCTGGAGATGGCCATCGCGGACAGGAAGTACCGGATCGTGCCGGACCAGCTGATCGCTTTGCTGGCGGTGACGGGCTTCGGGTTCTTCCCGTACCTCAGCCTGAAGGAGTGCGCCCTGGGGGCGGCCGTGGGCTTCAGCTTCATGGGGGCCATCGCCCTGCTGGGGAAGCTGGCATATAAGAGAGAGGCACTGGGGGGCGGCGACATCAAGCTGTTCACGGCGCTGGGGCTGATCACGGGGCCGAGCGGGGTGATCCTGATCTTCCTGGCGACAGCGCTGCTGTCCGCCGGGCACATGGTCTTCCTGCTGGCGCGGCGGAAGATCAAGCGGACGGATACCCTGCCGATGGTGCCGTATATCGCGGTCTGCGCGGGGCTCTACCTGGTGTTTTTCTGGGGCGCCGGGGCGGAGATCCTGCTGTGAGAACGGACGTCCCGGGAGCGGC
>CADCOV010000110.1 GCA_902803185.1 uncultured Eubacteriales bacterium | reverse complement strand
CCTCGATCTTCTGCCCGCTCAGCTTCTCGATGACGAGGCCCAGCACCACGTAGCCGCTGTTGCTGTAGCGGTAGCTTCCCGCCGGCTCATCGTAGACGCCGGGCTCCGCCGCCAGCCACGTGAGCACCTCCGGATCCAGGATCTGCACCCCCTCCGGCCGCTCCATGTCCTCGTACTCGTGGAGGTGGGCCTGGTGGTTCAGGAGCTCGATGATCGTGACCTTCCCCAGGTACGCCGGGAGCCCGCCGAAGATCTCCGAGAGCGGCGTCCCGTAGTCCAGCTTCCCGTCCCCGATCAAAGCCATGATCCCCCGGCCGATGAACTGCTTGGTGATGGAGGCCATCCGGAAATTGGAATCCGGCCCGATCCTCCGGTCCGTCCCCAGGCGCTCGAAGCCCCGGTACTCCTCCAGCACCTCGCCGCCCTCTCTGTAGTACAGCGCATAGCCCTGTTCCCCGTGGATGATCAGGTTCTTCAATAGCTCTTCTCTGTCGATCATGGCACCCTCCTGTGTCTCGTTTTATCCTTGCCCCCATTATACTCCAACTCCCCCCGGCGGCGCAGTTTTTTGCCGGAAATGGGAAACAAAATATACGCTGCTTCCCGCATTTATTGTATACTATACTTAGGATAGTCCGACCATCGCCGGACACCACGCGATTCAGGAGGAAACGACTATGGAAAAGAACAGGCCACGGGGCCGGGAGCGCAACACTTCCGACACCGGGAAAGGCGTTCAGAAAAAGGGCGCCGTCAATACCGGCAGCAGCGGACCGGCGGGCCGCAGGAACGGTCTCGGCGGACTCTTAGGCGGCCTGGGCGGTGCTCAGCGCACGGGCAGCCAGAGCGGCCAGCGCCAGGATACGGACCGGCAGCCTGCGGGCGGCCAGTCGGGACAGGGCTTCCCGCAGCAGCGGCAGTCCTACGGAAGCTACGGAGGAGGGCGATCCAGAGGCGGATCCAAGATCGGCTGTCTGGGGCTCATCGTCATCCTCGTCATCGTCATGGTTTTGTTCCGGGGCGGCGGCCTCTTCTCCGGCCTCGGCGGCCTCACCGGCGGCGGGAGCAGCAGCGGCAGCGGCACCTGGGGCAGCGGTGAGAACAGCTACTCCTCTGTCCTGCAGAGCGGCAACGCCTCCGGCAGCGCCGCCTACACGGCGGGCAGCGGCTACAAGACCGGCTGGACCTTCGGCTCCAACAACGGCGTGCTGAACACGAACGTCTCCGAGACGGCCCGGCCGAAGTACACGGCGATCAAAGGCGACGGCACCGACACCACCACCATCATGGTGTACATGTGCGGCACGGACCTGGAGTCCAAGGCCGCCATGGCGAGCCGGGACCTGCAGGAGATGGCGGAGGTCACCTACTCCGACAACGTCCACGTGATCGTCTACACCGGCGGCTGCACCCAGTGGCAGAACAGCATCATGAGCAACAGCGTGAACCAGATCTACGAGGTCCGGGGCGGCGGCGTCACCACGCTGGAGAAGAACGCCGGCAAGGGTTCCATGACCGATCCGGACACCCTGGCTTCCTTCATCAAGTGGACCGCCAAGAATTATCCGGCGAACCGCATGGATCTGATCTTCTGGGATCACGGCGGCGGCTCCCTGAGCGGCTACGGCTACGACCAGCGCAACCCGAAGAGCGGCTCCATGACCCCCGCCCAGATCGACAAGGCCCTGGAGGCCGGCGGCATCACCTTCGACTTTGTCGGCTTTGACGCCTGCCTGATGGCGACGGCGGAGACCGGCCTCATGCTCAGCGACTACGCGGACTACATGATCGCCAGCGAAGAGGTGGAACCGGGCATCGGCTGGTACTACACCAACTGGCTGACCCAGCTCTCCCGGAACCCGTCCATGGACACCCTGAGCATCGGCAAGACCATCGTCGACGATTTCACCGCCGCCTGCGCGCGGAACTGCAACGGCCAGCAGACCACCCTCTCCGTGGTGGACCTGGCGGAGCTCTCCGAGACGCTCCCGGCCGCCCTGGTCGCCTTCGCGGAGGACACCAGCGCCAAGATCGAGAACGGCAGCTACAAGCCCGTCTCCGCCGCGAGAGCCAACAGCCACGAATTCGCCCGCAGCACCAAGATCGACCAGGTGGACCTGACCCACTTCGCCGACCTGGTGAACAGCAAAGAGGGCAAGGCCCTGGCCCAGGCCGTGGTCAACGCGGTAAAATACAACAAAGTCTCAAGCGGCCTCAGCAACGCCTACGGCCTCTCCATCTACTTCCCTTACCAGAAGCTGAGCCAGGTGGACAGCGCCAGCAACACCTACGAGGCCATCGGCATGGAGAGCAGCTACACCAGCTGCATCAAGCACTTCGCCCAGATGCAGGTGGGCGGCCAGGCGGCCAGCGGCGGCAATGCCTCCCCGTTCTGGAGCCTTCTGGAGAACGCGGCCGGCCAGAGCACTTCCGGCGGCCAGAGCAGCTCCGGCTACGGCAACTACGGCGGCTATTCCGGCAGCACCTACGACAGCCAGGAAGCGATCATGACCCTGCTCCAGGCCCTCCTGAGCGGCGCGGTCTCCGACTACGGCCGGCTGGGCCTCGACGGCCTCGACCGCAGCAACACCGCCTTCCTCTCCGAGGATCCGGTGGACGCCTCCGCGGCAGCCTCCTTCATCTTCAAGAATTCCCTCTCCGCCGAGGATCTGGCCTGGCAGGAGAACATGGCGGACGAGCCTTACATCAGCCTGACCGACGCGCAGTGGGACCTGGTGGAACGGGTCGACATGAACCTGCTCTTCGATGACGGCGAAGGCTACATCGACCTGGGCTGCGACAACATCTACGACTTCGACGAGGACGGCAACCTGCTGCCGGTCACCGACGGCACCTGGATCTCCATCGACGGCCAGCCGGTGAGCTACTACCACCTCGACACCTATGAGGAAGAGGACTACTACCGGATCACCGGCCGCGTCCCGGTCCTGCTGAACGGCGACGAAGCGGACCTGATCCTGGTCTTCGACACCGACAACCCGCACGGCTACGTGGCGGGCGCCCGGTACGGCTACTCCGACCTGGGCATCGAGACCAGCGCCAAGTCCCTGGAGACCCTGAACGAAGGCGACGAGATCCTCTTCATCTGCGACTACTACGACTACGACGGCAACTTCCTGGAGAAGCATTACCTGGCCACCTACACCGTCACCGACATGGCCTCCATGTCGATCAGCAACACCCCGGTGGGCGAAGCCGGCGACACCGTCATCGTCTACTCCTTCACCGACATCTACGGCAAGGTCTTCTACACCCCGGCCCTGTAGATCAAAACCAAACGCACGCACCCCCCGGCTCCGGCCGGGGGTGTTTTCGTATGGGGCGTGGGGGGGCGGCGGCGGTGGGCAGGCAGGCGTGGTGCGGCGTGCAGATAGGCGTGGCCTGCGGGTAGGTCCTATGCCCATTTTTTCGTTTTCCTCGGTATTGGCATCCATTTTGATGGTTTTTCCGATTTCGGGCATAAAATAATGCAAATGTAAACCAAATCGAGCCTTTTCATCGGTATTCCATGCCCAAAATCGAAGAATACCCTGATTCTGGCATCCATTTCAGGATTTTTACGATTT
>CADCOV010000109.1 GCA_902803185.1 uncultured Eubacteriales bacterium | reverse complement strand
GGTTCTTTACCGGGCAGGGCAATCACGTCGTTTTCTCTGATCAGCCGGCAGGCCTTCAGCGTCATCAGTTCCGGGTCTCCCGGACCGACACCTACGCCGTACGCGATTCCTCTCATAGCGTTCCTCTTTTTCAAAAAAACAAAGCGGCGATGGCATAACACCATCGCCACAGCCGTATTCCCATAGCGTCTCTCAGACCGCACAACGCGCGGCAGTATGTTCTCACAGCAGGTCTTCTGGCTCACACATCCGGAAATGATTCCACCGATAAGATCCGTCTTCTCAGGGACATCCCCAATGACTGACTTTCGTCCTGGCCTTATCGTCCGTGCATACAGCGGCGGTTCCGCTCGCGATTCTCACGCGATTCCCTATTCTTCCGACGCGGTTCCCCGCCGCGAAGGACACTGTAAGTGTAATTTCGATATCCCCCCAGGAGGGGATATCGGAGTCATTCTATCACATCTTGCTGTCAATGACAATCTCCTGTTCGGATTGGGGAATAGTGCGATAATAGTCCGGCCATAACGGGGAATAGCGCCACGCCGCTCTCTTTTTATTGCCCTTGCTGCTGAGCCGTGGTATCCTATTTAGATAGAGCCAATACGCGAAAGCGATCGGAGGAAGCGCAATGGCAACAGAAGAAAAGGAATTCCAGAAGATAGAAGAAGGCGGCAAGGAGAGCATCCGCAAAGAGGAGGCCTCCCGCGATAAGATCATCGTCAGGACCAGCATCATCGGCATCCTGGCCAACGTGTTCCTTGCGAGCTTCAAGGCGGTGGTCGGTCTGGCGACCCACTCCATCGCCATCGTCCTGGACGCGGTGAACAACCTGTCCGACGCGGCGTCCTCTTTGATCACGATCATCGGGACCAAGCTGGCGGGGAAGGCGCCGGACCGGGCCCACCCGTTCGGCTACGGCAGGATCGAATACCTCAGCGCGATGGTGATCTCCGTCATCGTCCTGTACGCCGGCATCACCTCCCTGACGGAATCCGTCAAGAAGATCATCACCCCGGAGGCCCCGGAATACACCACGGTCTCCCTGATCATCGTCGCCGTCGGCGTCCTGGTCAAGATCTTCCTGGGCCGGTAC
The DNA here is from genome assembly GCA_902803185.1 of uncultured Eubacteriales bacterium. Lineage (GTDB taxonomy): Bacteria > Bacillota > Clostridia > Peptostreptococcales > Anaerovoracaceae > Eubacterium_B. Next base: position 3,226 of record CADCOV010000109.1, on the reverse strand, counting down.
GTCAAGGGCGTAGGCGAGAAGGTGAACTCCGACTCCCTGGTGAACTCCGGTGAGGACGCGACCCTGGACTCCATCATCTCCGCGTCGACCCTGGTGGCCGCGGCGATCTTCCTGTGGAAGGGGATCTCCCTGGAGGCCTGGCTGGGCGCGATCATCTCCCTGATCATCATCAAATCCGGCATCGAGATGCTGAAGGACACCCTGTCCAAGATCCTGGGCGAGCGGGCGGACGTCGAACTGGTGAGAGAGATCAAAAAGACCGTCGCCGGGTTCCCGAACGTCCACGGCGCCTACGACCTGGTGCTCCACAACTACGGGCCGGACACCTTCAACGGCTCCGTCCATATCGAGGTGCCGGACACCCTGTCCGCCTCCGACGTGGATGAGCTGCTCCGCCAGATCCAGGTGGAGGTCTATAAGAAGCACCAGGTGATCCTGACGGCCATCGGCGTCTACTCCGTCAATACGCAGAACGAAGAGATCAAAGAGATGCGGGAGAAGGTCTTCGAGGCTGTCATGGAGGAGGAGCACGTGATGCAGATCCACGGCTTCTACGTGAACCTGGAGAAGAAGACGCTCCGCTTCGACGTGGTGGTGAGCTTTGACGCCGAGGACCGGGGCGCGGTCTATCAGAAGATCGTGGAGAAGGTCCAGGCGATGTATCCGGAATTCGCGCTGGAAGTGGCGCTGGATACGGATTTCACCGAATCGTGAGTTTGAGAGCAAAGAAGAGGCCGGGAAGAGAGGACATCAGACATGTGCGGTATTATCGGATATACGGGAAGAAGAGAGGCGGTCGACATCCTGCTGGATGGCCTGGAGAAGCTGGAATACAGGGGCTATGACTCCGCCGGCGTCGCCGTGGTCTCCGAAGAGGGGACGCTGGCCGTCCAGAAGAGCAAGGGCAGGCTGAAGGTGCTGAAGGAGCAACTCGCAGCCATGCCGCCGCTCGCAGGCACCACCGGCATCGGCCACACCCGCTGGGCGACCCACGGGGAGCCCAACGACCTGAACGCCCACCCTCACGTCAGCGAAGACGGCCGGGTGGCGGTGGTCCACAACGGCATCATTGAAAACTACATCGAGATCCGGGAGTTCCTGACCCGGCAGGGCATCGAGTTCCGGTCCGAGACGGACACGGAGGTGGTCGCCCAGCTGATGCAGTACTACCTCCGGGAGTACACGGACATCATGGACGTGGTCTATGCGGTGCTCCACCGGATCGAGGGCGCCTACGCCCTGGGGATCCTCTGCGGAGACGCGCCGGGGCAGATCATCGCCGCCCGCAAGGACGCGCCGCTCCTCATCGGCTACGGCGAGGGGGAGAACTTCATCGCCTCCGACGTGACCGCTTTGCTGGCCCACACCCGTAAGGTCTCCTACATGGAGGACGGGGAGGTCGCGGTCATCACCCCGGACAGCGTGGAGGTCTACGACATCGACCGGATCCCGCTGAAGAAGGAGATCCACCAGGTGGAGTGGGACGTGTCCGCCGCCGAAAAGGGCGGCTATCCGCACTTCATGCTGAAGGAGATCATGGAGCAGCCGGAGGCGGTCCGCAAGACCATCTCCCCGCGGCTTCGGGACGGCCGGGTCTGGTTCGACGAGATGGCGGGCCGGGAGGATTTCTTCGACGGCATCAAACGGGTCGCCGTCACCGCCTGCGGCTCCGCCTACCACGTGGGGATGCTGGGCAAATACATGCTGGAAAAGCTTCTGAAGCTGCCGGTGGAGGTCTCCATCGCCTCGGAATTCCGCTACAGCGATCCGATGGTGGACGGGGAGACCCTGGTCATCGTGATCAGCCAGTCCGGTGAGACCCTGGATTCGCTGGCGGCGCTCCGGGAGGCGAAGAAGCGGGGCGCGAAGACCCTCGCCATCGTCAACGTGATCGGGAGCTCCATCGCCCGGGAGGCGGACATGGTGTTCTACACCTGGGCGGGCCCGGAGATCGCGGTGGCGACCACCAAAGCCTACAGCACCCAGATCGTGCTCCTCCTCCTGGCGGGGCTCTACTGGGCGGACCGGAAGGGCAGCATCTCCGGGGAGGAGTATCAGGAGCTGATCGACGGGCTGCTGGCTTTGCCGGACCAGATCCAGGAGATCCTGGACCGGGTGGACGATTACCAGGAGACCGCGTCCAGATATTTCAACCACGACAGCGTCTTCTTCATCGGCCGGAACCTGGACCACGCCCTGGGGCTGGAAGGGTCTCTCAAGCTCAAGGAGATCTCCTACATCCACTCCGAGTCCTACGCTGCCGGTGAACTCAAACACGGCACCATCTCCCTGGTGGAGCCGGGCACCCTGGTGGTGGCCCTGGCGACCTACGGACCGCTCTTCGAGAAGACCAGGTCCAACATCGTGGAGGTGCAGGCCAGGGGCGCGGACGTGGTGGCTCTGGTCACTGAAGACCGGGCGGATGCCCTGCCGGAGGGTGTGAACGGGATCTTCGTCATTCCGAAGACCCACCCGCTGCTGCAGCCGAACCTGGGGGTCGTGCCGCTGCAGCTCTTTGCCTATTACGTCGCGCTCCACAGGGGCTGCGACATCGATAAACCGCGGAACCTGGCCAAGTCGGTGACCGTGGAGTAGAGTGGAAGGAGGAATGGACGATGGACGCTAACAGGATCAGACGCGAGATCGTGGACGTGGTGAAGCGGGAGTACGCCTGCGGCATGGTGAACATGTTCGAGGGCAACGCCTCCGCCAGGCTGGGGGACCGGGTGTTCATCACGCCGTCCCAGGTCAGCAAGGAGGCCATGACCACGGAGATGGTGGTGGAGACGGACCTCGAGGGAAACATCCTCTACCTGCCGGAGGGCCTGAAGCCGACCTCGGAGCTCACCATGCACCTGGCGGTCTACCGGATCCGCCCGGACGTCAGGGCGGTGATCCACAACCACAGCCTCTACGCCACGGCCTTCGCCATGTGCCGCCGGCCGATCAGATCCGACGCCCTGACGGAGATGAACATGACCTTCGGCGAGGTGCCCCTCATCCCGTATGGGACTCCGGGCACGCCGGCGATCCACGCCGGGTTTGAAGAGGGCCTGGGCAACTACCGGGCGGTGCTCCTGGAGAACCACGGCGTCCTCACCATGGGCCGGACGATGGAACTGGCTTACTCCTACGCGGAGGGTGTCGAGAAGATCGCCCAGCAGCTCCTGATCGCGGAGCAGCTCGGCACGCCGGTGCCGATCCCGCGGGAGGAAGCGGAGATGCT
>CADCOV010000108.1 GCA_902803185.1 uncultured Eubacteriales bacterium | reverse complement strand
GTCCATCTCCGCCCTGGTGCTGGACAAGTGCGACTACTACAGGAGGCGCGAGAGCCTCTCCCTCCTCTACCTGGCCAGCAACATCGGGAGCGCCCTGGGGCCGATCCTCGCAGGACTGCTGTTCTACAAGCACATGTCCCTTTCCTTCCTCTGCATGGCCTTCGGGTTCACCATCACCGCATCCGTCGTGTTCTTCCTGATCACGGACAAGGTGAACGAGGCCAGCCGCCTGTCGCCACCGGATGAGAACGACGCGCCGGAGGTCCCGGCCGCAGAGGGCGATAACTACATCAAAATGATCTTCCGCAACAAGATCCTTCTGGTCTTCGTGCTGACCCTCGGGCTCACCAGCCTCTGCTACAGCTCCATCAGCTACATGCTGCCGCTTCACTTCACGGAGATGGCGGGGTTGGAGGCCGGCTCCCGTTACTATTCGATGATCTGGACGGTGAACGGCGCCATCGTCGTCTTCTTCACCCCGATCCTGATCTCCTGGACCCGCAAGCGCTCCCAGCTCACCAACGCCGCGGCAGCCTGCCTGCTCTACGCCCTGGGCTTCGGCGTCTACGCCTTCACCCACAGCCTGCCGCTCTACTACATGGCGGTGCTGATCTGGACCTCCGGCGAGATCCTGCTCTCCACCGGCGGCGCGGTGTTCATCGCGGCCCAGTCCCCGCCGACCCACAAAGGCCGGGCCATGGCCACCTACGAGTTCGCCCGCAGCGTGGGCAGGAGCATGGGCCCGCTGTGCTTCGGCTACATCATCGACGGCGCCGGCTACGGCGCTACCTGGCGGGTGATCGCTGCCACCTGCTTCCTGCTCTTCCTCGTCATGGCCGCCGTGACCCGGTACGCGAAGCGCACCGGCAGGGCGTGAAGTTTTGATCAAAGAAAGGAGTTTTCTATGCTCTTAGGACACGACAAAGTCAATTTCCTGGGTGGAGCGACGCCTCTCACCCGGCTGGACCGCCTCTCCGAGGCTCTGGGGATCGACCTGTGGCTCAAGCGGGACGACATGACCCCATTCGGAACCGGCGGCAATAAGCTCCGCAAGCTGGAGTACCTGCTCAAGGACGCGCAGGACCAGGGAGCCACCATGCTCCTCACCACCGGCGGCGCCCAGACCAACCACGGCCGCCTCACCGCCGCCGTCGCCGCGAAGTACGGCATGCGCTGCGCCATCGTCGCCGTGGACGAGTACCCTGGCGAGATCTCCGCCAACCTGCTGCTGGACGGCATCATGGACTGCCACGTCTACCTGGTGAAGCAGGACGGCGTCCACACCTCCGGCGAGCTGGCCAAAGCCGCCTTCGCCGACGTGACCGCGGAGTGGGAAGCCAAGGGCGAGAAGGTCTACTTCATCCCTGTAGGCGGCTCCAACGAGATCGGCGCCCTGGGCTACTACGACTGCGCCCTGGAGCTCGCCGCCCAGGCGAAGGAACTCGGCATCGAGGAGCCGCGGATCGTCACCACCGTGGGCAGCATGGGCACCTACATCGGTCTCCTCTCTGCCCAGCTGAACGAGGGCCTGCCGTTCGGCCTCACCGGCGTCACCATCATGCCGTACGAGAACGTGGCAGAGAGCGCCCTCTCCTACTACGGCCGGGTGAAGGACTTCTACGGTCTCTCCTACGAGGCCACGGAGGACGACCTGTCCATCGTCACCGACTTCGACTGCGGCGCCTACAACAATCCGGTCAAAGAGGTCCGGGACGCCATCCGCTGCATGGGAAGCTCTGAGGGCATCCTCCTGGATCCTTGCTACACCGGCAAGACCTTCGCCGCCATCCTGGGCATGGTGAAGGACGGCCGCATCCGCCAGGGCGAGTCCGTGATCATGCTCCACACCGGCGGCATCCCGGGGCTCTACACCAAACACCACCGGATCGAGTTCGAGAAGGAACTGATGGACCACATCCACATCATCTGATCCATGCGGATATGCGGGGGCTGCTCAAAACTACAAGTTTTGAGCAGCCCTCTTTTCATGTGTTCACCTACAGCCAGTGAGTCGGTCTGCCCGGCCATCGCATGCTCCGTACAAAAGGGGCAAAAATCCATGTTTGTACGTGCAAATCGATTTAATATACACCAAGCATCCCCCTCCTCACAACCGCATCTCGCCCGAGCATGAAAAAAGCCTCCCGAAGGAGGCTCTGTTCACATATCACCAGCACGGGCTGATCAGGCTGCTGCAGCAGTAGCACTCGATGCACTGCATGCAGGCGTCCTGGTTGTTGTAGCCCCTGTTTCCGCTGAGGTTGCGGTACTGCATACCGCTTCCGGTCATCTGGCTGTAGACCTGGCGGTATTCCTGGTTGTTCGGATCCATGGACATGGCCTGGCGCACGTTGGAGAGGCCGTCATCGAAATAGCCCTTCCGGTAGGACAGGATGCCGGAAAGGAAGAACCATTCCGCGTCCCGGGTCGGATGCTGGATCAGCATCTCGTCCGCCCTGGCCAGTTGGCCGCTGTTGATGGCTGCCCGGATCGCTGCGTAGTCCGCATTGGCGTAGGAGCCGCCGCTGTAGCCGGAGCCGGACTGATAGCTGCCGCTGCTGTAGCCCCTGGAGGAGAACCCGCCGGACGTCCCGGAAGCCCTGCCGGCGCCCGACTTCATCAGATAGTCATAGGCCTCGTTGACCTCCTGGAGCTTCTCCTGGGCCAGGTCGGCCAGCGGATTGTTCTGGTACTTGTCCGGATGGTATTTTTTGACCAGCTCCCGGTAGGCGGCTTTGATCTCCTCTTCCGTCGCGCCCGGGGACAGTCCCAAAGTCTTATATGGATCGTTCGTCATCGGATGTGCTCCTGTTCGTTTCTTCTTCGTACGGCTGCAGGACCAAGTCGGTCTGGGCCCGCATTCCCAGTAATACTATATTACTGATGATACCTGAATTCTTTTTGATGTCAAGAAGATCAACAGATGAATTGATGTTGGCGAGCAGGTGATAGAGCACCGGGGAGAGGTGCTTCGTGCCCTCCGCCCGGTAGCGCAGCGGGTTGTAGCGGTCCTTCTCCTCGTCCTCTTTGAGGTCGTCTAAGGCGTCGATCAGGTACACCCAGGCGCCCAGGTTCTCCCCCAGCTCTCCCAGGATCCGATCCACGGGGCCGTCGCCGCCGAAGTAGTGGGTGAAGACGGACCGGGTCGCCAGCGCGCTGGTCTTCATCGCCGCGTCAAGGCACGCGGACTTCTCCCTTTCCAGCTGCCTGAGAGACGCGATGCTCTCCTCCACCTCCCGGCAGACCGCAGGATAGCGCTCCTTCAGCTTCCGGTAGGCCCGCTCCAGCAAAGCTTTGCCCCCCAGGCCCTTGAGGCTCCGCTCATCGTCCCAGTCGTCCAGGCACTTGTGGTAGGCCAGGATGATCATCATGTCCGCTGCGTAGTCGATCTCCGGGACGCCCCGGACCGTCGGCTTGCGGTCGATGGGATGGACGATGCAGTGCTCCGGGGCGATCCTCTCCTTCTTTCCGGAGAGGGCGGCGAGGATCATCGCCAGGAAGACCGCGTCGTAGCTCAGCACGAGCCGGCCCCCCTGCCCCAGCCTCCGGCCGATGGACTTGCAGATGCCGCAGTAGTAGCCCTGGTAGAGGTCCCACTCCCGGGTCTTCATTTCATCCCGGTTGGGTTTCACATAGCCAAGCATCGAAGGCCTCCGCCGCTATTCCGCCTTGAACTGCTTCCAGTAGCTGCTGTAGAGGTCGTCGTTGGCAGCGCCCAGGCTGTGGAGCATCTCGCAGTTCGCGATGACGGAGTCCTCCGGGAATACCACCGCCAGATCCTCCGGGTTCTCGGAGACGTAGTCGTAGACCGCGGTGTTCGGGATGGTGTAGGTCAGATATTCGTAGTTGGTGACCGCCGTATCCTGGTCCAGCATGAAGTTGATCCAGGCCTCGGCGTTCTTTTTGTTCTTGGCCGCGGCCGGGATGGCCCACATGTCGAGGAACTCCTCGCTGCCCTCCTTCGGGATCACGAACCTGAGGCTCTCGTTGTCCGCTCTGGAGTAGAGCACTTCGCCGCTCCAGACCACCGCGATGTCCGCGGAGCCGCCGATGGCCATGTCTCTGGCGGAGTCGTTGGCGTACTTGTAGACCAGCGGCTTCTGGTCGATCATCAGCTGGGTGGCTTCGATCAGCTCGTTCTCGTCCACGGAGTTGATGGAATAGCCAAGGGCGCGGAGTGCGATGGCGTAATTGTCCCTCATGCTGTCCGGCATGACGATCTGCTGCTCGTACTTCTCGTCCCACAGATCGTTCCAGCTGGTCAGCGCGCCCTCCGGGATGTTGTCGGAGTTATACATGATGCCTAAGGTGCCCCAGGTGTGCGGGATCGCGTATTTGTTGCCCGGATCAAAGCTGTCAGCCATGTCCAGGTACTCCGGCATCATGTTGGAGAGGTTCGGCAGGTTGGCGTGGTCGATCTCCTGCAGCAGGCCTTCGCCCATCATGCGCTCGATCATGTAGTCGGAGGTGCAGATCACGTCGTAGCTGACGGTGTTCTTCGCCACCACCGGGTACATCTCCTCATTGGTATCGAAGGTGTCCAGAATGACCTTGATCCCCGTCTCTTCTTCGAAGACGCTGACCAGGTCAGGATCGATATAATCGCCCAGGCTGTAGACGTAGACTTCCCCGTTCTCGCCGCTGCCGCTTCCGCCGCCGCAGGCGGTGAGGCCGAGGGCCAGCGCAGCGATCAGCGCCGCGCAGAGGATGACCAAAACTTTCTTTTTCATTTTGCCGCTCCTTCCCTGGCCCGTGAAAGCAGG
>CADCOV010000107.1 GCA_902803185.1 uncultured Eubacteriales bacterium | reverse complement strand
CCAGGCGGCGCCGGCGGTAGAGGATCATGTAGGCCGTCCCCTTTATGACGCAGAACACGTAGAGTTCGATCCCCGTCCCTGCGAAATACCTGATCAGCTGCGGCACGCAGGACTGCTCCGCGACCAGCAGGTTGGAGATCTTCACGCCGGCGATGACCGGGGCGCACTGCAGCGCCAGTTTGGTGTATACGTCACTGCAGTCCAGGCGGATCAGCAGGTTCCTCGCTTCCGCGCTCATCTTGTCATGATCCTTTCTCCCTTCTTCCCGTTTTGGGTTAGGCTAAACTAACCATCGGGGAGTTTTTGGCCCGCTCCGGAAAGGCGCGGGCCGGCAAAATGAACTATAGAGATGTCATGAAACGTTGTTAGCGATGTTCAGGGTTTCTGTGGCGCCAGGGCGGGAAGCCCCGGCGCCGGTGTGATTATGATCTGCAATGGAAGGTCTTTTGTGTTTCTGATGTTAGTCTATACTAACCGTATGGGTTTGTCAACCCCTTTTTATTAGTTTTATCTAACTTTTGTTAGCCAATTTTGGCACATAGTCCCCCGTGTTCGCCGATGATCCATGGAATATGCCCTTATTCCGTTGAAATTACAACGTTTCCCGCCTCTATTGACATATCCCCCCGGTATGGTACAATATAGTTAGTCTCCGTCAGCAATGCCGGGATTTTACACGAATGGAGGAATTTTATCATGGCTAAGATCAATGAATCCACAGAGAATTATCTGGAGGCCATCCTGATTCTCAGCCGGCGCAACCCTGTCGTCCGGGCCGTGGATATCGCCGAAGAGCTGAACTTCACCAAGCCGAGCGTCAGTGTCGCCATGAAGAAGCTGCTGGAGAGCGGCGATATCGAGATCTCCCGGCAGAACTACATCACCCTGACACCGAAGGGCCTGAGCATCGCCCACATGATCTATGAGCGCCACCTGCTGATCTCCAACTGGCTGATCACCCTGGGCGTGGATCCTGCCATCGCCAGGGAGGATGCCTGCCGCATCGAGCACGTCCTGAGCCCGGAGAGCTTCCAGGCCATCAAGGACCACGTCAAGGAGAGCGCCAGCGACGCCTATGAGGAGACCCGCCAGGAGCTGAACTCCTCCGAGGAAGAGCCTGCGGAAGAATGAACGTAAGCTGAATAGCACAAGACCCCGGAGCGGATGCGCTTCGGGGTCTTTTTGTTTGTCTTCTGGGGTCAATAGCCCACCGCCAGGCCGAAGAGCAGGATCGCGCTCGTCAGGATCAGGTTGGCGATCTGGAACCGGATCGTCCATCGGAACCATTTCGCGTAGTTGATGTCCGCCAGCCCCAGTGCGATCAGCAGGGCGGCATTGGTCGGATAAAGCACGTTGGAGAAGCCGTCTCCGAAGGCGAAGGCGACGACACACAGCTGCGCGGAGATGCCGAAGATCTGGGCCAGGGGCACGATCAGCGGGATCAGCATGAAGGCCTTGGCGGAACCGGAGCCGATGAAGAAGTTCATCCCCAGAACGATCAGGTAGATGAACAGGATCACCGCCCACTTCGGCAGCCCGTCCGCAAAGCCGACGGCGCCGTGCAGGATGGTGTCCAGGATCTTCGCTTCTTCCAATGTGTAACGGATGGAGGACGCCATGAGGATCATCAGCACCGCAGGGAAGATGGCGGCTGCGCCCTTGCCGAAATGGCGGAGGAATTCCCCGACCCGCATGCCGGTGAGCAGCGGCGCAGTGATGCCTGCGATCAGGAACATCAAAGCCACGGCGATCATCGTGAAGTCCTGCAGGGCACTGATGAAGGTGGAGCAGAGGATGATCGCGATGCCGCATCCCATGATGACTGCGAAAGCCAGAAGCCCCCTGCCCAGCTTCGCATCCCGCTGGAACGGCAGGGCCGCGCCGGTCTCAGCGAGCGGCTTCTCGATCTTCTTGGCGTGACGCCGGATGAAAAGCAGCAGCAGCGGGAAGATCAGGCAGAAGCTGAGAGCTCTGAGCCAGACGCCGGAGAACATCGGCAGCTCCGCCAGCCTCTGCGCGAGGCCCACGGTGAAGGGATTGAGGACGCCGGAGGCAAAACCGCAGCCTACCGCAAGGAGGCTCATCGCCACGCCGGTCAGCGCATCCCACCCGAGGCTCACGGACAGCGCGACGACGATCGGCACCATCGGAACGACCTCCTCGAAAGAACCCACCAGAGCGCCCAGGGACATGAACAGGAGCGTCACCACGGTCATGAGGGTGTAGCGCCTCGTGCCGTAACGATGGGTGATCCCCTCCAGCATGTAGTTCAGGATCCCGCTCTTGTCGAGGCAGGTGAAGGCGCCGCCGATCACAAGGAGAAAGGCGATGAGCGCGATCAGCGTCCCGCTCCCGTTCGCCGCAAGGACGAGAAGCGGCGAGAGGATCCACTTCCAGAATGGCAGGCCGCCCTCCACGTACCGAAAACCGACCGCCGTGTCGATGATGGTGTTTCCCGCTTCGTTCACCGTCCGCGCGTACTCGCCGGACGGGATGACGAAGGTCAGGACGTAGGAGAGGACCATCAGCCCGAAGATGACGGCGATGGCGGTCAGAAAGGACCTGACGCTGATATCGATGGAGACCTTCTGTTTCATCAGCTCACCGCCTTGATCACATATTTGTAGAAGTCCACAGCCGGCGCGAGGCACGCGAGATCCACGCTCTCATTGAGTCCGTGGATCGACGCCAGCTGCTCGGCGCTGATCTTGAACGGCGCGAACCGGATGCAGCAGTCGCTGACCCTGCTCATGAACCGGGAGTCGGAACCGCCGGTCATGATGTACGGGGAGGTCCTCACGCCCGGGAACACCGCCCGGACGGCCTGTTCCACCGCCCGGAAGCCCTCGCTCCGGAAGTCGGTGATGGTCGACGGATAGCCCGGGTCCAACACGTCGACCTCGATGTCATAGCGGCGGGCGACCCTGCGGATCGCCTTCAGGCTCCCCTCCAGCCCCTCATGGTGAGAATAGCGCAGGTTGCCGATCACGTAGGCCTCCTCCGGCAGGACGTTGTATCCTTCGGAGCCATGGGCCATGGTGAAGGCGAGGGTCGAGCTGACCATGGCGCCCGCCATCGGGGAAAGGGCAGGCATCACCCTCTTCAGGACCGGCCGGCAGCGCTCCGGCTGGGCCATGATCTTCGCCTGCAGGCCCTCCATCGTCGGCGCCAGCCGTCTCAGCATCTCACAGATCACCTCAGGGACCTCCGCCCTGAAGATCTGGTTCCGGTCGATGGCCGCCATGAACTTCCCCAACCGGACGAGAGGGGTGTCCTTCCCCGGCGCCGAGGCGTGGCCTCCCGCCGAACGGGCGGTGAACCGGAGATCCGCGGTGCCCTTCTCCCCGACGCCGATCATGGCAAAGGTGCCCTTCGCGCCGCCGATCGGCTCGTCCAGGATCATGCCGCCCTCGTCGAGGACCAGATCGAAGCGGATGCCCCGTTCCTGCAGGTAGCGGGAGAACCAGTCCGCTCCCTTGCCGCTGGTCTCCTCGTTGCAGGCGGTCTCCAGCCAGACATCGAACTCCGGCACGAACCCCTCCGCAGCCAGCTCCTCCGCCGCCTGCAGCATCGCCCAAAGCTCTCCCTTGTCGTCGATGGCGCCCCTGCCCCAGACCTTGCCCTCAGCGATCTCGCCTCTGAACGGCGGGTGCTCCCAGCTGCCTGCAGCCTCCACCACGTCGTGGTGGTTCATGAGGAGGAGCTTCTGCCCGGCCTGCTTCCCCGGCCAGCGCATCAGGAGGCTGCCCTCGTGCTCCAGGACCTCGCAGGTCCCGAAAACATGCGGGAACAGCTCGCGCATCAGATCGTGGAAGCCGTAGAATCTCGCGAGATCCGTCTCCTCTTCCTTCGAGACGGTCTCGAAGCGTATCATCCTGGAAAGTCTCTCCGCATACTCCGCCGTCCGTTTCTCCGTGTCCATGTCCTTCTCCTTTCGCTGCGATCTTCTAAATGTCTTTCCTGTATTGTCACTCGCCCCGGAAGATCCGGATGGCTTCCCTGAGGTCCGCGGCGCCGTGGACCCTGCAGTTCCCGATGCGGCTGCCGATGGCCTTCGCGCTGCGGAGCGGGACGATCATCTCCTCGTAGCCCATCCGGGCCGCCTCCGCCGCGATCTTCTCCACGTTCCCGGTGGAGCGGAGCTCGCCGGTGAGGCCCACCTCGCCGATGGCCAGGATCCGCCGCGGGCAGCGGATGCTCCGCACCGAGGAATAGACCGCCAGCGCCACCGCCAGGTCGACGGAGGTGCTGTCCGGCCTCAGGCCCCCCACCACGTTCACATAGACGTCCTGGTTGATCAGGGTCATCCCCACCTTCTTCTCCAGGACCGCCAGGATCATGGAGAGCCGCTGGTGGTCGATGCCCACCGCCGTCCGCCGGGAGAAGCCCACGTTCGCCGGCGCCGTCAGCGCCTGGATCTCCAGGAGGACCGGCCGGCTCCCCTCGTAGACCGCGGAGACGACGGAGCCCTCCGGCTTCTCCTCGGTGCTCTCCAGGAAGGTGGCGGACAGGTCCCGGATCTCCACCAGGCCCTTCTCCTCCATCCGGAAGGCGCCGATCTCGCTGGTGGTGCCGAACCGGTTCTTATAGGCCCTGAGGATCCTGAGGTCGTGGTCCCGCTCCCCGGTGAAGCTCAGGACGCAGTCCACCAGGTGCTCCACGATCTTAGGCCCCGCCAGCTCGCCGTTCTTGGTGACGTGGGCGACGATGAACACCGGGATGTCCCAGGTCTTGCCGATCTTCATGAGGAGGTTGCCGCAGGCCCTGACCTGGGAGACGCTGCCCGGCACGGAATCCAGCTCCTCCGTGTACATGGTCTGGATGGAGTCGATGATGACGAAGCCCGGCTTCAGGGTCTCGCAGACCGCTAACACGTTCTCCATGTTGGTCTCCGACAGGATGTACAGGTTCCCGGAGAGGTCGCCGCAGATCCGGTCCGCCCGCATCTTGATCTGCTCCTCCGACTCCTCGCCGGAGACGTAGAGGACCCGGCTGCCGCCGTCCGCGATGTTGCTGGCCGCCTGCATGATGATGGTGGACTTGCCGATGCCCGGCTCGCCGGAGATCAAAACCAGGGACCCCCGGACCAGGCCGCCGCCCAGCACCCGGTTCAGCTCACCGATGCCGGTATCCATCCTGGTGTACTCGCCGGTCCCCACCTCCCTGAGCGGGGAAGCGCTGCGGACCCGGCTCCCCTCCTGCCGGGAGGAGGTGCGCCGGCGGCTGTCCTGGGCGTCGATCTCCGGCACCGTCTCCTCCACGAAGGAGTTCCAGGCGCCGCAGATGCACTGCCCCATCCACTTGCTGCTCTCATATCCGCATTCCTGACAGACGAATACCGTCTTCTTCCGCTTCGCCATCGTTCGCCCTCCAAATCCGCAAACATTCGTTCTTTCTTCTAATATATCCCAAGCTGACCGCCCTGTCAACGCAATCGGCCTATGGGGAAATTCCGTCTATTTGCCGAGGCCGCCCACCACCCGGAGGATCCGCTTGAAATCCTCCCGGGAGAAGATCACCGGCACCGGGTACAGCGGGTTGGCTTCCCTGTCCGCCCACCGGGCCATCTCCTCCAGGTCCTCTTCCCGGATCCCTTCGATGTGCTGCGGGATCCCGAAGGAGGCGTTCATCTCCTCGATCCGGGCGATCAGCGCAGCCGCCGCCAGGCGGTCATCGGCGTCCTGGGACACCCCCGCCGTCCGGGACAGGGCCGCCAGCTCCTTCCCGCAGGCCGGGAGATAGGCTTTCAGCACGTAAGGCAGGACCACGGCGTTGGCCAGCCCGTGGGGCGTATGGTACTTGCCGCCGATGGTGTGGGCGATGGCGTGGACGTTCCCCACGCAGGCCGCCGTGAAGGCTTTGCCCGCCTGGTAGGAGGCCACCAGCATCTTCGCCCTGGCCTCCAGGTCCGCGCCGTTCTCATAGGCCGCCGGAAGCCACTCCAGGATGGTTCGTACCGCTTCCACCGCCGTATGCTTCGTGCCCTTGCGGTGGTAGGTTTTGTTCAGATAGGCCTCGATGGCGTGGGTCAAAGCATCCATCCCCGTGTTCGCGGTCAGGGACGGGGTCATGGAGACGGACAGCGCCGGGTCCAGGACCGCCACGTCCGGGCAGAGCACCGGGTCGTTGATGGCGAACTTCCTGCCGGTCTTCCCGTCGGTCACCACGGCGGCCACGGTGCATTCCGAGCCGGTCCCCGCGGTGGTCGGGACGGCGATGAAGAACGGCAGCTTTTTGCGCACCTTCATCGTGCCGCCCAGGTGGGAGAGTTTGGTCCGCGGCCGGACGATCCCCGCGCCCATGGCCTTGGCCGCGTCGATGTTGGAGCCGCCGCCGATGGCGATGATGCCGTCGCAGCCCTCGCTCTGATAGAGTTTGATCATCTCCCGGACCATCGGGATCGGCGGATCCGGCTTCACCTCGCTGTAGAGGGCAAAGCTGCCGCCCAGCGCGTCGCAGAGCTTCCGGAATGCCTCGGACCGAGAGACCCTCGGTCCCGTGACGATCATCGGGCGGCGGACCTGCTGCCCGGCGAGAAGGGCCGGGATCTCCATCAAAGCGCCCTCCCTGAGGATGACCACCGGCTCCCTGTCGTTCAGGATCCGGTTGAAGGGTGCGAAGACCGTCTGAAAGGTGCGGTCATAGAGATGCGTGATGTTCATTTCGATACTCTCCT
>CADCOV010000106.1 GCA_902803185.1 uncultured Eubacteriales bacterium | reverse complement strand
GGGAAAGCATTCTTCCTCAGCGCTGCGTCTCCCAGAAGGAGACCGCTTTTTCGATCCAGCCCTCCGCGTCGGTACCGCGCCCTTCGCCGAAGCCGTGCTTCGCCTGATGATAGGTGCTCTCCTCGCAGGGGATGCCGAGCGTGCGCAGCTGCTCGATCATCCGGGCGATGCCGGCGGCGTTTTCCGTGCCGATCACGTCGTCCTCCGGGAGCCAGGCAAAATAACAGGGCGGCATGGCGCCGTATTGCCCGGCGCGGGCATCGTCATACCAGCCCGAATACACAAGGATCATGGCCGCCGGCGCGGGCAGTCCGTGGGCGGCATAGCCGCATTCGTCCTCCAGGCCCCAGAGCCAGGTGGTCCGCCCGCCGGCGGAGAAGCCCCAGACCGAATGATCCGTCATGTCGATCCCCAGGGTCTGCTGATTCTCAAAGAGAAAGGTCATGGCCCGGGAGAAATCCGCGTTTGCGGCGTGCTCCCGCTCGGCGGGATCATCGGTCTGAAAGTGAAAGGCGGGATCCACCCGGTATTTGGGCATGGCCACGGTATAGCCCATCTGATGCAGCACATTGCCCACCGGGAAGCTCTCCAGAAACAGGCAGACGCTGGTAAAAGCGCCGCCGCTGGTCAGCACCGCCACCGGCTTGCCGGGCTCGCCCCGGATCAGGATCAGCCCGGTTTCCTCCAGACTCGGATCCGCCGCGCGCTCCTCCTCCGTGTAGATCGGATAGAATATCTCCTCATCCAAGGAGGCACTTGCGACGAAGTTGAGGCCGTCCACGATGGAGGCGGTGTTCGTCCGGTTCTGCCGACACACGAAATCCAGCGAGAGTCCCGGCGTCAGCAGTTGATTCGCGGTATCCTTCCAGGGAAGAATAAACTCGGAAAAGTCCGAAAAGGCCGGGTGCCGCTCCACACTGCCGAAGGAATCCCGGCCCGAGATGCTCCGATATCCGCCCGGCATCCTGTAGTTTACCACAGGGTCACCCAGAATCCAGCTGAGCGGAGCAAATAAAAGGACGGCGAGCAGCAGCCCGATGCAGAACCGCAATAGAGGACGCTTTTTCATGGAAGCCACCTCGTTGTTATTCAATGGGAAAGGGCGGCGGCATATTGCCGCCGCCCAAAAAGGATTGCGTTAAGATATTTGCTCAGGCCTTCTTCACAATGCCGGCGAAGGAGGCAACCAGGCTGAGAAGCCAGCCGGCGCAGGTCACGCCCGCAAAGGTGAAGTAGGGGATGATCGCGGACCACTGGTTCAGACCGGCATAGGCAAGGCCGATGTCGTTGACCATGGGTCCGATGGAGACGGCGACGGCCGCCATCAGCAGGATGACGTGGGCCGCGGCCAGAACATTGGCGATCTCCTTGCCCAGCGCGATGGCAGCCAGGACGGCGCAGGCGCCGGCGACGATGGCCAGGATCAGGAAGGTGTTGACCTGACCGGTCTGGACCAGCGCTTTTTTATACAGCACCAGGCCGACGATTGCAAGGACAGTGGAGAGAGCGACCAGGTAGCAGCCGAAAGATGTTTTCTTCATTTCCATGTCCTCCTTACTGTTCTTTCTTCTTGAAAAGCGGCAGGATGTACAGCACAACCGCCAGCGCGGTCAGAGCGCCGAGGCCGATGTCCACACCCTTGAGAGTGGCCTCCCACCACGGGGTCACGGGAACCACGCGGGAGTCGCTGGTCACGCCGTTCATGGTGTTGGACTGCACGAAGGTGTACAGGCTGTAGCGGAGCATGTCCTTCAGCTCCTGCTGGAAGGCGGTATCCTTCTGGATGAGCTTCATGTTGTCCGCGGAGGAGGGAGCGCCGATCACGGATTCCGCGTAGGCCGTGGAGGTCAGGCATCCGCCGCCGCCGGCGAAGGTGATGTCACGCCAGTTCATGTACTCGGCGCCGTTGATCATGTCGGTGACGACAAAGCCGGTGTAGCCCCACTCATTGCGCAGGATCTGCTTCAGCAGGCCCGCGTGAGCGCCGGAATAAACCGCGCCCAGACGGTTGAAGGCGGTCATGACGCCCTTGGCGTAGTTGCCGGAGAGCGCGCCCTCAAAGCTTCTCAGCTCGATCTCACGGGCGGCCTGCTCGGTGACGAAGGTGGAGGTGCCGGAGCGGTTGGCTTCCTGGTGGTTCAGGGCGAAGTGCTTGGGCTCCATCATCATGCCCTTGCTGGCGCCGCCCTTGGAAACGGCGATGCCCATGAGGTTCGAGAGCATGGCGTCCTCAGAGCAGTACTCGCGGTTGCGGGAGCAGTAGGTGGCGCGGTGGATGTTCAGGCCGGGGCCCATGATGCCGGTGATGTTGGACCACAGGGAGTCCTCGCCCAGCAGCTGACCCTCGCGCTCCACCAGCTCCTGATTGAAGGTGGCGGCCACGACGGGCTCGGTGGGCATGACGGGCATGTACCAGTCGCCGTATTCATCCTTGTCGGAGACGTAGGTGGGCTCGTCCTTCTCGCTGGCGGTCCAGCCGTTGGAGTAGCTGCCGCACTGGTCGGACACGAAGCCGATGGGGCCGTCGTTCAGTCTGACCTGATGCAGGCCGATGGAGTCGATGGTCTCAAACTCGTCGCCGGCATTGGCCATGAAGTTGACGGCTTCCTCAAGGGTAATCTCGTCAAGCAGCTGATCCCAGGTGGGATCGCCCAGGTCGATGGCGCCG
>CADCOV010000105.1 GCA_902803185.1 uncultured Eubacteriales bacterium | reverse complement strand
GGCCTCATCATGACGGGGCTCTACGTCCTGGGGATCCTGGTGGGGATATTGGTGGCGTTCCTGTTCAAGCGGACCATGTTCAAGGGCGAAGCGGTGCCGTTCGTCATGGAGCTGCCGAACTACCGGCTGCCGGCCCTGCGGAACGTGCTGCAGCTGCTCTGGGAGAAGGCGAAGGACTTCCTGCAGAGGGCCTTCTCCGTGATCTTGATCGCCACCATCGTGGTCTGGTTCCTGAAGAGCTTCGACTTCCACTTCAATCTGGTGGAGGACTCCCACGACAGCATGCTGGCCGCCGTAGCCGGAGTGCTGGTCCCGCTGTTCAAGCCGGTGGGCCTGGGCGACTGGCGGATCGTGACCTCTCTCATCAGCGGCTTCATGGCCAAGGAGAGCGTGGTCTCCGTGCTGGAGGTGCTCTTCGGCACGGCGGGCGGCGTGACCGGCGCGATGAGTACGCTGACGGCCCTGTCTTTGCTGGCCTTCAGCCTGCTGTACACGCCGTGCGTCGCGGCCATCGCGTCGATCAAAAGAGAACTGGGCGGCGGCTGGGCCGTGGCCGTGGTGCTTTGGCAGTGCGGCATCGCCTGGGTCGTGGCTTTGCTGGTGAGGCTCATCGGCCTCGCCGTCGGAATGGGGTGACCTCATGAACGGATGGGACATCTTAGTGGTGGCGCTGATCGCCGCCGCCGTCCTGCTGGCGGTCCGGTCGATCCGGAAGGCCCGGCGGGCGGGCAAAAGCTGCTACGGCTGCGATGGCTGCGCGGGATGCGCGGGGTGCAGCAGAAAAAAGTAAGGCATTGGCCGCCGGAGTGATCCGGCGGCCTTTTGCGTTAGGGCGGCGCGGGCCGCCGGCTCCGTGCAAAACAGAAATAGGCTGCGGTTTGTACGTACAGAAGGGAAGGAACAATCATTTTGTACGGAGAATCACTATAATAAAAAAGCGTGACCAATGCCGTCACGCCGTTCTTGTCTGAGTCAGGGTGGGAGGCCATTCCCAGGATCCCGGAAATCGGGGTTTTTCATTCCCAGATCGCCTCTGGAGGGGTACCTTGGGAATGGAATCAATGCTTTTCATTCCCAGGATCCCGAAAATCGGGGTTTTTCATTCCCAGATCATCCCTGTAGGGGTATCTTGGGAATGGAACCCCCCACCGCTGGAAGGGCATCTTGGGAATGGACCCGCAGCACCGCAGGGCTACCGGCCCACGATCCTCTCATACCCTTCCGGATCCGTGGCGCCTTCGGTGCTGATCAGGAGGATGACCGAGTCCTCGCCGAGCCCCATCTCTTCCTTCATGGCAGGGTCTTTGATGACCTCCAGGAGCGCGCCGTAGGGGACTGCGCCGCTTTCGCCGGCCACCACCCGTTCCTTTTCCTTCGGGAAGCGGGCGAGCGCGCGCATGGCGGTCTTTGTCACCTCGTCCGTGCAGGCGAAGTAGAAGCCGGCCCGGTCGCGGATGGTCGGCCATGTGACGAGGCAAGGGGTCCCGCAGTTCAGCCCGGCCATGATCGTGACGGGATCGCCCTGGATGGAGCGGATACGTCCGTCTCCGGCCTTTGCGGATTCGTAAAGGCAAGGGACCACCAGCGGCTCGACGATCGTGAACACCGGCTCCTTTGCGGCAAAGACGTTGGACAGGTAGCCCAGGATGCCGCCGGCCATGGCGCCGACGCCGGCCTGGAGGAACACGTGGGTAGGGACGACTCCATCGAGCTGCTCAACGATCTCAGCGCCCATGGTCAGATAGCCTTCCACGATCCAGCGCGGGATCTCCTCGTAGCCTTCCCAGGCCGTATCCTGGACCAGGATCCAGCCGTTTTCCTCGGCCTGCCTGCGGGCGTACTGGACGACCTTGTCGTAGTTTTGATCGAGGATCACGGCCTTCTCGGCGCCGGCGTCTTCGATCGCCTTCCTTCGCGCCTCGACGGATCCGCCCGGCAGGTAGACGTAGGCCTTGCAGCCGAACAGCCGGGAGGCCCAGGCGACGCCTTTGCCGTGGTTTCCGTCCGTCGCGGTGACAAAGACCACTTCGCTGCATTTTGCCCGGATCTCCTCCGCCGCGAAATCGCTGAAGACCGCCGTCCGGGGATCCAGGCCCAGCCTGTCGCACAGGATCCGGAAGACCGCGTAGCTGCCGCCGAGACCCTTGAAGGCCTTGAGGCCGAAACGCGTCGATTCGTCCTTGAGGTAGACCGCCTTCACGCCCAGATCAGCTGCGGCCGTCTCCAGGGAGACAAGCCTCGTCCTCTCGTAGGTCGGAAGGCTCCTGTGGAAACGCCACGCGTTCTCCGCGGCCGCCTGGTCAAAAGGAGAACCCGGAGAGGCTTTTATGCCCGTGGATAAGACCACGGCGTTCGCGAGTTTCGTCTCTTTCATCATTCACGCACCCCCTTATTCTGCCTCCATTGTACTATCGCCTGCGGGCAGGGTCAATCAAAGCAAAAAGGAGACAGGCGCCTCCTTCGTTTTGCTCATATCTCGGCCTCCAGGTCGAAGGTCTCGCCCAGGGTGACCAGACCGCCGATCCGGATGCGAGCGAGGCGGCCGTCTGCACCAAGGGTCGCCTCCGCGGTCAGGGTGCCGCCGGGCTGCGCCATCGTGAGAGAGATGTCTTCGCCGGTGCAATCCGCCATCCAGGCGGCCACCGCTGCCGTGCCGCTGCCGCAGCTGCTCTCCCGGTACACGGTTCCCGGACCGTCCACGTAGACCATCGGAACCATCGAACGATGCCCTTTGGCGAGGTACATGACGCCCAGGGCCTCCGGCCGGACTCTGCTGTAGACCGCGTCCCGGATCTCGGGGAAACTCTCCTCAGAGAAGGCGCCGCTGGCCATGATGATGTGCCAGATCCCCTCGAATTCCACGATCGGACGCATCCCGTACGGCTGAGGCAGCAGGTACACGCCCAGGGCTTCGGGGAGGGGCATGTCAGCGAAGGCGGTCCCGGTCTCGGGGTCTACGCTCACGCGGACCGGGGCGGATGCGCCGGAGATCTCGATCATGAGGTCGCCGGCAGAAAGACCCTGCCGCTGCGCCAGCAGGAGGCCGTAGGCCCGGCAGGCGTTGCCGCAGAATTCGCCGCCGGACATGTGGAGGCGGCCGGAGGGCAGGATGTAGCCGGCCTGCTCCGCGTCGCAGTCCGGGCGGGCCAGGAGCTCTGCGGCCAGGGAGGCGTATCTTTCAGGGGGAACGTCCCCCTCGATCAGCAGTGTTTTGTTGCCGGCGGGGTCTGCCGGGGTGATGCGCAGGGTCTGTTTCATCAGGATCTCCAATGGTTTTTTACCATATTACCACAGTAAAGCGCTTCCCGCAATCGCAGTTTGGCATCCGTGCGGGGATGTGCTACAATCAAAGGCAGGAAAGACGGCGGAAAGGAGGCCGATATGCTGAGATATTTTTACCTGAGGGGCTGCCCGTACTGCGTCTATGCGGACCGGGCCATCGGGGAACTGAAGGCGGAGGAGCCGCGGTTCGCCGCCATCGAGATCGAGCGGATCGAGGAGGAGGACCGCAAGGACGTCGCGGACCTCTACGACTACTATTACGTGCCGACCTTCTTCGAGGGGAAGCGCAAGCTGTTCGAGGCCCATCCGAGCAACCGCTACGAGGACATCAAAAACGCGCTGCGGGCGATCTTTGAGGAATGCGCCAAAGAGGCGTGAATGGGGAGGAGACATGTCAGATCTGATCGAACTGAGAGACAGGATCCGGGCCTTCACCGACGAGCGGGACTGGGATCAGTTCCACACGCCGGAGAACCTGGCGAAATCCATCGCCATCGAGGCGGGGGAGCTGCTGGAATGCTTCCAGTGGAGCCCGGACTACGACCTTGAGGCGGTGAAGGAGGAGCTGGCGGACGTGGTGAACTACTGCATCGGCCTGGCGGACAAGCTGGACCTGGACCTCAAGGCCTGCGTCCTGGAGAAGCTCGAGAAAAACGCTGCCAAGTATCCGGTGGAGAAGTGCAAGGGAAAGGCGACCAAGTACGACAAGCTGTAGGTTTTGATGGTCGGAAGGGCCTTGGCGGAGAAAGGAACGAAATGAGTCTGTATGCCATCGGAGATCTGCACCTCCACTTCCAGTCTGAACTCAAGGCGAGGGACCAGCTGACGGAGAAGGTGTGGCGGGATCACGAGCGGATCTTCAGGGAGAACTGCGAGGCCATGCTCACGGAGGAGGACACCCTGGTGCTGGTGGGAGACCACAGCTGGGGCAGGAACCTGGCGGAATGCGAGGAGGACCTCGCCTATATCGATGCGCTGCCGGGGCGGAAGATCCTGCTCCGGGGCAACCACGACATGTTCTGGGACGCGAAAAAGACGGAGAAGCTGAACGATCTCTACCGGGATCGTCTCTTCTTTCTTCAGAACAATTTCTACACCTACGGGGATTACGCTTTGGTGGGGACCAAGGGCTACACCTTCGAGGGACCCTTCTGGATCGACGGCGCCGGCCGGATCGTGGACTGGGACGAGGCGGAGGAGGCCCACGCGGCGAAGCTGGTGGAGCGGGAGACTGAGCGGCTGGAGGCTTCCTTTGATGCGGCCTGGGAGGCCGGCTACCGGAAGTTCATCATGTTCCTCCACTATCCGCCGACCAGCGTCCTCGAGCGGAACAGCGCCTTCACGAAGATGGCGGAGCGCTACGGGGCGGAGCAGGTGGTCTACGGCCACTGCCATGGGGAGCGGCGGTTCCACGACAGCATCCGGGGAAAGAAGCGGGGGATCCGCTACTCCCTGGTCTCCGGCGACTGCCTCAGGTGGCGGCCGCTGAAGCTGCTGGACTAGGGAAGTACCGAAAAAAGAACGGTTCAGCCTGCGGGTTTGTGGTACAATAAATAAGATAGTCAAAATACAGAGTTATCATTGGAGGATATTATGCTGAGTTTGAAAGGCCTGAAGTGGACCGCGGAGGATGGCGCCGAGATCCTGAAGGGCATCGATATGGAGGTCGGCAACGGGAAGCTGACCATCGTCACCGGCCCGAACGGCGGCGGCAAGACGTCGCTGGCCAAGGTCATCTCCGGCGTGAAGCCGACCACCGCCGGCGAGATCCGGATGGACGATCTGGACCTCACGTCTCTCGACATCACGGAGCGGGCGAAGGCGGGCGTGGCCTATGCCTTCCAGCAGCCGGTCCGGTTCAAGGGCATCACCGTCCGGGACATGCTGACGCTGGCCGCGGGCGGCGAGATCACGGATGAGGAGATCTACCGGGTGATGGACGCCGTGGGCGTCTGCACCGACGACTATATCGACAGGGAGATCGATACCTCTCTGTCCGGCGGCGAGATCAAGAGGATCGAGATCGCCACCGTGCTGGCCCGCAAGGACGCGAAGCTTTTGATCTTCGACGAGCCGGAGGCCGGCATCGACCTGTGGAGCTTCCAGGGCCTGGTCCAGACCTTCGAGACCCTCAAGCAGCAGAGCGACAAGATGCTGATGGTCATTTCCCACCAGGAGAGGCTCCTGGAGATCGCGGACGAGATCGTCGTCATCGCCGACGGCCGTGTCCGGATCGCGGGACCGCGGGAGGAGATCCTGCCGCAGCTGATGGCCGGCGAGAAGACCAGCTGCCCGGCGGGCAAGGACTTCTGCATGGATCTCGGAAAGGAGCTCTTGAAATGAACGACAAGGTTTTAGAAGAACTGCTCTCTTTGGTGTCGGATTACGACGGCAAGGAGTATGACGGCGCATATAACATCCGGGGCAACGGCGGCTGCATGGGCCGCAAGTCCACGGAGCACATCAAGATCGAGCCGAAGGAGGGCGGCAGCGGCCTGGACATCTATGTGGATCCGGGCACCAAAGGGGAGAAGTGCTACATCCCGGCCTGCATCTCCAGAGGCGGCTACGGTGAGGTCGTGTATAACGACTTCCACATCGGCGAGGACGCGGACGTCACCATCGTCGCGGGCTGCGGCGTGCACACCGACGGCGAAGGGGAGGCGGCCCACAGCGGCATCCACCGCTTCTTCCTGGGCAAGGGTTCCAAGGTCGTCTACGAGGAGAAGCACATCGGCACCGGCGAGGGCGTGGGCCAGCGGAAGATCGACCCGGTGACGGAGGTCTTCCTGGAGGCGGACTCCTACCTGGAGATGAACACCTCCCAGATCGGCGGCGTGGACCACTCCCTCCGCAAGACCAGCGGCACGGTGGGCGACCGGGCCAAGCTCGTGATCAAAGAATCCATCCTGACGGAGGGCGAGCAGTATGCCGCCACGGACTTCGCGGTGGAGCTGAACGGCGAGGACAGCGGCGTCAACCTGATCTCCCGTTCCGTGGCGAAGGGCACCTCCTACCAGGAATATCACTCCAAGATCGTCGGGAACAACCGCTGCATGGGCCACTCTGAATGCGACGCGATCCTGGTGGACAAGGGCAGGGTGAACGCGGAGCCGGCGCTGCTGGCAGCGGACCTGGACGCCTCTTTGATCCACGAGGCGGCGATCGGCAAGGTGGCCGGCGAGCAGATCCTGAAGCTCAGGACCCTGGGACTGACGGAAGAAGAAGCGGAAGCCCGCATCATCGAAGGCTTCCTCGAGGCATAACGGGAGAACGAAATGCTGACAAAAGAGCAATTAGAAGGATATCTGAGCCGCTGCATGCAGTCGGAGGCGGACTTTGCCGAGATCTTTGAAGAGACCGGCATCTCCGAAACGATCAACATGCTTAACGGTAAAACAGAGAACGTAAACCGCATCGAGAGAAGCGGCGTGGGCGTCCGCCTGTACAAGGGCCTGAAGTCGGTCTACGGCTACGCGAACAGCGGGGAAGAGGCGGAGCTCCTGCCGGTCATCGACGACCTCCGGGGCGCCATCGGCACGGCTGAGAAGGACGCGGCCGTCACCTTGACCCGCGTCGAATACGAGAACAACAACCCGGTGAAGATCCGGTTCGAGGAGACGCCGCTAACGGAGAAGGTGGCTTTGCTGAGGCGGGCGAACGACGCGGGTTTCGCCGCGGACGAGCGGATCGTGAAGTTCAACGCCACCATGCTGAACGTCCGGCAGGAGGTGCAGATCTCCAACAGCGAGGGGCGGCTTATCGGGGACACCCGGGTCCGCACCCGCATCATGGCCAACGCCTTCGCCCAGGAGGGCGACAACTTCCAGAGCGGCGGCGACCAGCCGGGCGCTTCCAAGGGCCTGGAGTTCTGGGAGGAGACCACGCCGGAATCCATCGGCGAGGAGGCGGCCAGGGTCGCCGTCGTCATGCTGTCCGCGAAGGACTGCCCGTCCGGCAAGATGCCGGTCATCATCGACAACGGCTTCGGCGGCGTCATCTTCCACGAGGCCTGCGGCCACTCCCTGGAGGCGACCTCCGTGGCGAAGGGCCACAGCGTCTTCACCGGCAAGCTGGGCCAGCAGATCGCGGCGCCTTGCGTCACGGCGGTGGACGACGGCACGATCCCGAACGCCTGGGGCAGCCAGAACATCGACGACGAGGGCAACTTCCAGCAGAAGCGGGTGCTGATCGAGAACGGCATCCTCAAGAGCTACATGGTGGACCGGCTGAACGGCCGCCGGATGGGCATGGAGTCCACCGGCAGCGGCAGGCGCCAGTCCTACCGGTTCGAGCCGACCTCCCGGATGTCCAACACCTTCATCTGCGCGGGGAACGACGCCTTCGAGGACCTCTTTGAGGGCATCGAGCGGGGTCTCTACGCGAAGAAGATGGGCGGCGGCTCCGTCAACCCGATGACCGGCGAGTTCAACTTCGCGGTCCGGGAGGGCTACCTGATCGAAAACGGAAAGATCTCCTACCCGGTGAAGGGCGCCTCCCTGATCGGGAACGGCAGAGATATTTTGATGAACATCGACAAGGTCTGCGGCAACCTGGCCAGGAGCCAGGGCATGTGCGGCTCCGTCAGCGGTTCGATCCCGACGGACGTGGGCCAGCCGGCGATCCGCGTCACGTCGATCACGGTGGGAGGTACGGCCAATGAATAAGCAGGCATGGATCGAAGCGGCGAAGGCCAAGGGCATCGAGGCCTTCGAGATCTATCAGCTGAGGGAAAACGGGCGCAGCGTCTCCTGGTACGAGGGAGACGTGGAGAACGTCACGTCCTCCAGGACCTTGGGGACCTCCATCCGGGGCATCGTGGACGGCAAAGCCGCCAACCTGGCGATGGAGTCCGTGGACGACAGCCGGATGGACGAGACCCTGGACCGGCTCCTGGACGAGATCAAAGCCATCGGCGCCGAGGAGAAGGAGCGGCTCCGCCAGCCGGAGGAGACGGAGGAGGTCCGTGACGAACGGACCTGGAAGTCCCCGACCATGGAGGAGATCAAAGAGACCATGAGGATCCTGGAGCAGAAGGCGCTGGCCTTTGATCCAAGGGTCAGCGAGGTGACCACCATCGGCTGGGAAGAGGGCGCCGTGACACGGGAGATCGTGAACTCCTGCGGTATGGACGTCCGGGACGAGAGCGGCGTGCAGTACCTGGTCCTGGGCATCGCCGTCAAGGATCAGGACGAGGTGAAGGACGGCTACGAGATCGAAGTGGTTCGGGATCTGGCAGCGCTGGATCTGGACGGGTTCGTCCGCCGGGCCTGTGAGAAGACCCTGGACAAGCTGGGCGGAAGCCCGGTGCCGAGCGGCTGGTACAAGGTCATCCTGGAGAAGGACGCGATGACCGACCTGTTCGCCGCCCTGTCCGGCATGTTCAGCGGCGAGATGATCTACAAGGGGATCTCCCCGCTGAAGGACAAGCTGGGCGAAAAGATCATGTCGGACAAGATCACCATCGTGGACGATCCGCGGGATCTCAGCGCGGTCAGCATCCGCAACTACGACGACGAAGGCTGCCCGACCCGGCGGAAGGCCCTGGTGGAGGAGGGCGTCTTCAAAACCATGCTCCACTGCACCAAGAGCGCGGACACCATGGGGGCGGAGAGCACCGGGAACGGCTTCCGGGGCGGCTTTGCCGGCTCCGTGTCCGTGAGCCCGATGAACTTCTGCATCCTGCCGGGAGAGCGCTCCCTGGAGGAGATGCAGGAAGCCATGGGCGACGGTCTCGTCATCACCGACCTGCAGGGCCTCCACGCGGGCCTGGACCCGGTGACGACCAACTTCTCCCTGCAGTGCGGGGGCTACCTGGTGAAAGACGGCAAAAAGGAGCGCCCGGTGACCCTGATCACCGTGGCGGCCAACTACCTGGAGCTGATGAAGACGGTCACCGAGGTGGGAAGCAATCTGGATTGGTCTTACCACCACGTGGTCTGCCCGTCCATCGCCTTCGAGGGCATCGCGGTCAGCGGAGAATAGAGAGAATGAGAGGGAGGGTTGCCTGGCGCAGCCCTCTTTTTGTGTGTAGGCGGGGAGGGGGCGATGGCCAGAATTCCATTTTTTACGAAACTGGCATCATATGGAGCAAAACCGCCATTTTGGCCATGGAACGGCGTCTCGCCATGGCCAAATTTCGGTTTTTTCCGAAACTGGCATCATATAGCCGATTCTTGCGGATTTGGACATGGGATCCGGGGTCAGACGGCGTTTGGAAGGGAAATCAGCGGGTTTCTATGGCCAAAAAACGGGTTTCCGTATATATGATGCCAGATTGGCGGTTTTTCTGTTTTTGGCCATTGGGGCGCCGCCCACCGGCAACGAAAAAGCGGCGCTGCAGGTGCAGCGCCGCTCAGGCTCGTTCTTTACAGTTCGTGGATCAGCAGGCCGCCGAGAGGCTTCGGATCGAAGTAGGTGGACTTCGGCGGCATGGTGAGGCCGGCGTCGGCCACGGCCATGATGGAGCGGATGTCCACAGGGGCGATGGCGAAGGCGGCTTTGCAGTCGGTCTCAGAAGCCTCCTGCAGGGCGGTGAGGCCTTTGTTGCCGCTGATGAAGACCAGGCGCTCGTCGTTTTGCGGGTCGTCGATGCCCAGGATGTTCCGGAGCACACGGTCCTGCAGGATCGAGACGCCCAAGGAGGCGACCGGATCGGCGGTGTCGACGGCGCCGGTGTAGGTCAGGCGGTACCAGGTGCCGCCCATGACCATGGTGTATTCGGTCTGGCAGCGCGGGGCGACGGGCTCCGTGCCCAGGGCCTCCACGGTGAAGCCCTGTTCCTCGATGGCTTTGAGGAAGGCCTCTTCGGTGAGATCGCCGATGGTCTTCACGGCCCGGTCATAGTCCAGGATCCGCATCTCGGCGGCCGGGAAGAGGATGGCCATGAAGCGGACCTTGCCCGGCTCCTTCTCCTCGAGGGCGTGCTCTGCCGCCGCCGCGATCCGGTGGTGGCCGTCGCAGATGTAGAGGACGTCCGTCTTTCCGAAGGCGGCCTGCAGGCTGCGGATCTCCTCAGGATCGTCGATCGCCCAGACCTGGTGGAAGGTGCCGTTGGCGTCGGTGAACTCGCAGGTCGGCTCGTGGGCGTCGGCCCTGTCCGCCAGCAGGGAGTGCTCCTCCTCGGAGGCATCAAAAACCAGCTGGACCGGTTCGAAGCTTCCTCCGACGTTTTCCAGCAGCTTGCGCTGATGGGCTCTCTTTTCGGTGCGGGTGAGTTCGTGCTTGAGGATGCGGCCCTCCAGGTACTCCGCCATGTCGAGGCAGGCCACCAGGCCGGTCTGGACGTGGTCCTCCCGGGAGATCCGCCAGATGTAGAGGCACTCGCGCTCGTCTCTGGTCAGGATGCCGCTTTGGAAATAAGAATCGTAGAGCTCTTTGGTTTTAGATCGAACTTTCGCGTCATCCGCCGCGTCCTCCGGGGAGAGGGTGGACTCCGCGTTGGTGATGGTCAGGAAATTGACCGGGTTCCCCTGGACGACCTCCCGGATGCGTTCCGGCGTGGCGGCGTCCCCGTGACAGATCGGCACGCGGCTCACATAGGCCGCGGAAGGGTGGACAGCTCTGAATGGATGGATGTTCGGCATAGCGATCCTCCTATCAAACTTGGTACTTTCACTATATAACAAATCTTTTATTCCGTCAAACGAAACGGACCGCATTGACGGAATTGGCAGAGGGTGCCGAAGGGCGCGGGTTGTGGTATAATGTCCCTGCTACATAGCAGGAAAGGAAGGGCAGCGATGCGTGTCAAAGAATCGGCAGTGAAGAAAGCGCTCCGGGCGCTCATGGGAAGCGAGATCCGGATCCGCATGGAGGCGGCGGAGGGAGAGCTCCCGGTCGGCGCGAGCAGGATCGGCGGTGCGCCGGACGGACCGGCGGGGTTCGCCTGGCCGTATTACGAGATCGAGGACGAGGAGGGGGCATTCTCCGTGCCGCTGGCCTTCCTCGGCCAGTTCGACCTGGCGGAGGCAGCGCCTCTGGACGAGGCGGGGCTCCTGCCGAAGGAGGGGCTCTTAAGCTTCTGGTACGAGCTCCAGACCTGCCCGATGGGCTTCGGACCAGCGGATCTGGGGGCGGCCAGGGCCTTCCTGTTCCCGGCGGGGGAGGCTTTGACCAGGATGGAGGCGCCGGAGGACCTGCCGGAGGAGTGCCGGATCGGGGCCTGCCGGGTCGCAATGACCAAAGAAGTCAGCCTGCCGGCCTTCCCGGATTTTCCGATCCCGGACGACTGGGAGGAGGAGCTGGCGGCGTCGGTCTACGAGCGGAGCCGGGAGCTCCTGGGGTACGACGAGGACCTCTGGGGCTTCAATACCAAGCTGCTGGGGTACCCGGACACCATCACGGATCCGATGGAGTGGGTCTGCGAGGCGGTCTCCCGGGATGTGTCCCTGTACGATGAGGGGGAGGACGAGGCTTTGTTCGACCTTTCGGAGGATCTGCTCGAGGAGATCGACGCGGGCTGCGAGGACTGGGTCTTGCTCTTCCAGCTGGGGACCGTCGAGGAGCGGGACTTCGACCTGGAGTTCGGCAGCTGCGGGCACCTCTACTTCTGGATCCGCAGGCAGGACCTGGCGGCGGGGCGCTTTGACCGGGTGCAGGCGGTTCTGCAGAGCAGGGATTGAAGAGGATAAAGAACTTTCAGAAATGGTGAAAAAAGAGTTTGCGGAACTGTACGCAGGGTAGAAAATGTAATATAATATTCTTGATGTGGAAGATCCGGAGCGCAAGCTCTTTGGATAGCTAAATGACGAAAGGAGCAAACTAATGGATTTCTTTGACACACTGAAGGACAAGGCTGCTGAACTGAAGGGAAAGGCCAGCGAAGCGCTGGAGAAGACCGATATCGACGACAAGATCAAGGCGGGCGCGGCAGGCCTCAAGGATAAGATCGAGAAGGCGGAGATCGGCGACAAGATCAAGGACGGCGCTGCCGGTCTCAAGGATAAGATCGAGAAGGCGGAGATCGGCGACAAGATCAAGGACGGCGCTGCCGGCCTGAAGAACAAGGCTGCTTCCGTCCTGGAGAAGACCGACATCGACGACAAGATCAAGGCGAAGGTGGACGAGGTCCTGGCGAAGACCGACATCGACGACAAGATCAAGGCAAAGGTGGACGAGGTCCTGGCGAGGACCGACATCGACGAGAAGATCAAAGCGAAGGTCGACGAGGTCGTGGGCAAGTCCGCCGAGGCGGGCAAGACCGCGGGCACCGCTGCGGTAGCGGAGGAAGTCGTCGCTGAGGTCAAGGCGGACGTGGCGGAGGAAATCGCCGCTGCGGCTGAGGAGGTCAAGGAGACCGCCGAAGAAGCCAAGGAGACCGTCTGCGAGAAAGTGGAAGAAGTCAAGGAAGAGATCTGCGAGTAATCAGATCCCGTATATATGGAGGAGCTTATGGGCAGAACAGTTGAGATCATCGGCGTCCAGATGGATATGGGCGCATCCAAGCGCGGCGTCAGCATGGGGCCGGCGGCCATCCGGTACGGCGGCTTAGAGGACGGACTCAGGGAGATGGGCTATGAGGTCATCGACCGGGGCGACATCCTTCCGATCCCGAAGGGGGCGACCAGCGAGGAGATGCGCAACTACGAACAGGTCGTCGATATCAATCGCAAGCTGTTCAACGAAGTCTCCGGTATTATGGACGGGGGCAATTTCCCGGTGGTGCTGGGGGGCGACCACAGCATCGCGGCGGGCAGCATCGAAGCCGTGGCGAAATTCTACCAGAAGAAGGGCGGCATCGGCCTGATCTGGATCGACGCCCACGGCGACTGGAACAACGAGAAGTCTTCGCCGAGCGGCAACATGCACGGCATGCCGTTCTCCGCGGTCTGCGGCTACGGCCCTGACTGCATGGTGGACTTCGGCCAGGGCATGGCCTTCGTGGACGTCAAGAAGTGCGTCCAGATCGGCGGCCGGGACATCGATACCATCGAGCGCGTCCGCATGAAGGAGGCGGGGGTCACCGTCTTCCCGATCAACGCCATCGACCAGTACGGCATGCACGAAGTCATCCGGCGGGCCATCGAGATCGCCGGCACGGATACGGCGGGCATCCATCTGAGCTTCGATATCGACGCCATCACCCCGGAGGAAGCGCCGGGCACCGGCACCGTGGTCCACAGCGGCCTGACCGCCAGAGAGGGATTCCTGGCGGTGGAGGAGCTGGCAGCATCCGGCAAACTCCTCTCCATGGACATGGTGGAGGTCAATCCGATCCTCGACGAGCGGAACAAGACCGGCATCCTGGCGGCCAAGTTCGTGGAATCCGCACTGGGCAAGGTGGTCTACTAGACAGTACCAAAACGAGCCGCGGGGCGCATGCTCCGCGGTTTTCTTCTATGTGTATGCGCTGCGGCAGGGCGGCAGAATTGAGGAGGCAGCAATGGTCAAAGCAGTATCCACGCAGGTGATGCGGGAGAGCGACGCCTGGACGATCGCAAACGGCACGCCGTCTGAAGAATTGATGGCGCGGGCCGCCCGGGCAATCTTTGAAGAGGGGACCTGGGAGCCGCCGGTGGCGGTGGTCTGCGGCAAGGGCAACAACGCCGGGGACGGCTACGCGGCGGCGCTGCTGCTCGATGATATCGGGATATGGTGCGAGCTGATCCTGCTGGAGGAGAAGTTCTCCGAGGACGGCGCATACTATTTCCAGCAGTGCATGGAGAAGGAGATCCCATGTATGCTCTGGGAAGAGGGGATCGACCTGTCCGGATACGGCACGATCCTGGACTGCCTGCTGGGGACCGGCTTCTCCGGCGAGGTGAAGGAGCCGATGGCGTCTTTGATCCGGGCGGTGAACGAGAGCGGCGCCTATGTGATCTCCGCGGACATCAACAGCGGCCTGAACGGGGACACCGGCGAAGGGGACCTGTTCGTGAAGTCGGATCTTACGGTCTCCATCGGGACGTATAAGCTGGGGCACTTCTGCGGCCGGGCCAAGGAGGCCATGAAGAAAAAGGTCAACCGGGACATCGGCATCGAGATCCGGGGACAGTACGTGATGATGGAGGAATAGTCCATGAAGATCCTGCATTTTGAGAGAGACGGAGAAGTGAGACTGGGGCTTCGGACGGAGGGCGGCGTGATCGACGTGAAGGCGGCGTCCTCAGGCGGCGTCCCGGCCACTCTGGAGGCGCTCTTCGCGGCGGGGGAGGAGGGCCTTGCCG
>CADCOV010000104.1 GCA_902803185.1 uncultured Eubacteriales bacterium | reverse complement strand
CGTATAGAACAGACCAGAAAAGGAGATAGAGACATGCAGGAAAAGATCGAAAAGGCTCTGGAGCAGATCAGACCGATCCTCAGAAGAGACGGCGGAGATATCGAGTTCGTGGAACTGACCGAGGATAACGTAGTCAAGGTCAGACTGCAGGGACACTGCGCGGGCTGCCCTGGCGCCCGCATGACGCTGTCCAACATCGTCGCCCAGATCCTGGCCAAAGAGGTCCCGGGAGTCAAGGGCGTACAGGCGGTTGACTGATTTACAGAAGACGCGGTGCAGGGCCGCCCGGCAGTTCGCCGGGCGGCCTGTGATTATATGGGGGAGAGCGATGGAAGATTATCTCGCGATCATCGAGAAGAACTTTGACGAGGAAGTGGCGTTCCTGCAGAAGCTGGTCCGCTGCCCGAGTGAGCAGGCCCCTGCGGCGAGGGGCGCGGACGGCGCCATCTATCCCTTCGGGCAGGGCGTGCAGGAGGCCCTGGAGCTGACCCTCGCGGAAGGGGAGAGGATGGGCTTTGTCCCGCTGAACGTGGACAACTACGGCGGGCACCTGGACTTCGCGGGCTCCGCGGGCACGGATGAGAAGGGCGAGGCGCTCCCGGCGGAGAAGACCCTAGGCGTCCTCGGGCACCTGGACGTGGTGCCGGCGGGGGACGGCTGGTCCTTCCCGGCCTACAGCGGCGAGGTGGCGGAGGGCTTCATGTACGGCCGGGGCACCACCGACGACAAGGGCCCGACGGTGGCGGCTTTGTTTGCCATGAAGGCGCTGAAGGAGGCGGGCTACGTGCCGGCCGCCAACATCCGGCTGGTGCTGGGCCTCGACGAGGAGACCGGCTGGTCCGGCATGCGCCGCTATCTGGAGAAGGTCCCGGCCTGTGATTACGGGTTCACCCCGGACGAGGCGTTCCCTGTGGTGAACGGGGAGATGGGGATCCTGACCTTCGATCTGGTCCGCAAGATGAACGACCGGCCGATGAAGGGCCTGGCCCTGAACAAGCTGGAGGGCGGCGCGGCGCCGAACATGGTGCCGGCGAAGGCGAGGGCCATCGTGAACTCCAAGGAGAAGGGCGCCTACGAGAAGATCAAAGAGAAGCTCACCACCTTCCGCAACTGCTTCACCGAGGTGAACGGCCTGAAGCCGAAGATCGGCTGCAAGGGCGTGGGCACGAGCCTGGAGATCAGCGTGGAGGGGAAGGCCTCCCACGGCGCCCACCCGGAGCTGGGCCTGAACGCCATCTCCGTCCTGATGCAGTTCCTGGGGGAGCTCAACTTCGTGAACGAGGACGTGAACGATTTCATCTCCTTCTATAACGACCACATCGGGTTCGACTGCGGCGGGGAGCGGCTGGGCTGCGACCTGGCGGACGAAGAGAGCGGGCACCTCATCCTGAACGCGGGGGTGCTGCGCTACGACAGGAAGTCGGCGACCCTGACGGTGAACCTCCGCTACCCGGTGACGGCCACCGAGGAGCAGGTCTTCTCCGGCATCATGGAGATCACCGACAAATACGACCTGGGCATCGTGAAGAAGATCAGCCACGATCCGATCTGGTTCGCGGAGGAGGACCCGCTGGTCAGGACCTGCGTGAAGGTCTACCAGGACTTCACCGGGGACCTGGAGAGCCGGCCGATCGTGACGGGGACCGGCACCTACGCCCGGGCCATGAAGAACCACATCGCCTTCGGCGCGCTGTTCCCGGGAGACCCGGACCTGATGCACCAGAGGGACGAGCGGCTGGAGCTGAAGCAGCTCCTCACCGCCACCAAGATCTACGCGAAGGCGCTGCACGAGATGACCCTGCCGGGGTTTTCGCTGGAGCGCTGACGGGGGAGCCTATGCGGGAATACCTGATCAAAAGTGAAGCTGACACCGAGGCGCTGGGGCTTTCCATCGCGGACCGGCTCGTGGCCGGGGACGTGCTGGCCCTGATCGGCGACCTGGGGTGCGGCAAGACCACACTGACGAAATATATCGCGAAGGGGCTCGGCGTGACGGAACGGATCACGAGCCCTACGTTTACCATTGTCAACGAGTACCGCAGCGGCCGGCTGCCGCTGTTCCACTTCGACGCCTACCGGCTCGAGGGGGAAGAGGACTGGTTCGAGCGGGGCCTGGAGGAGTACTTCTACCGGGGCGGGGTCTGCATCGTCGAATGGGCGGACCTGATCGCCGAGCACCTGCCGGACGAGACCCTCTGCGTGTTCATGGAATACGGCGAGGGTGAGGGAGAAAGGATCTACAGATGTACATTTTAGCCTTTGAGACCACGGGCCCGGTGGGGTCTGCGGCGCTGGCGGACGGCGAGGGGAGGATCCTCCTCCGCTGCACGACGGAGCCCATGAGCCACCTGAAGCGGCTGGCGGAGATGGCCGGTGAGCTGATGGAGGAGGCCGGGATCGGCCCTGCGGAGATCGGCGCCGTCGCGGCGTCGGTGGGACCGGGATCCTTCACGGGGATCCGCATCGGCGTCACCACCGCCAGGACTTTCGCCCAGGCGAGGGGGATCCCGTGCGTGCCGGTATCGGCGCTGGAGATCTTCGCCCAGCACTGCGGCAAGGGACACCCGGTGGCGGCGGTCTTCAACGCCCGCCGGGGACAGGTCTACGGGGCGGTCTACGGCGCGGACGGGACCGAGGTCCTGGCGCCGGGCCCTTACATGCTGACGGACGTGCTGGAGGCGGTGCGGGACCTCCCGGACGCCGTGTTCTACGGCGACGGGGTGGACGCCTACGCAGAGCAGCTCGCGGGATACGCCTGCGCCCCGAAGGAGGAGCGGTACCAGACCGCGGCCATGACGGCAAAGGCGGCCATGGCGAAGATCGAGGTCGGCGGGACGGTGTCCTACGAGGACCTGATGCCGGACTACATGCGGGCGACGGAAGCGGAACAAAAATTAGCGGACGGCACCCTGGAGAAGCTTCGGGCGG
Organism: uncultured Eubacteriales bacterium; assembly: GCA_902803185.1. Taxonomy (GTDB): domain Bacteria; phylum Bacillota; class Clostridia; order Peptostreptococcales; family Anaerovoracaceae; genus Eubacterium_B. Next base: position 2,209 of record CADCOV010000104.1, on the reverse strand, counting down.
CCAAGCTGAAACGCTTCATGGAGAACAACAGATAGAGGATAAGGAACGCGGCATCCGGCCGCGGAGAGGATATCGGTTTTGAGCGAACTCATCATCAGAAAGGGCGTGCCGACGGACGTCAAAGACATGGTCATCGTGGAGCATCTTTGCTTTGATGACCCGTGGACGGAGGAGATGCTGCGGCAGGAGCTTGAGAATACGAAGATCGCCACCTACATCGTGGCGGAGCTCGAGGGGAGCGTCGTGGGCTACATCGGCTTCTGGGCCTTCTCCGACGAGTGCCAGATCAACAACGTGGCGGTGAGCCCGGCCCTGCAGGGGCAGCACATCGGGACCCTGCTCCTGGAGACGGCCATCGACGCCACCAGGGCGGTGGGGATCCGCTACTGGACCCTGGAGGTCAGAGCCGGGAACGAACCGGCTAAGGCCCTGTACCGGAAGGCCGGCTTCAAGGAGGACGGCGTCCGGAAGGGTTACTACACCAACAACGGCGAGGACGCGATCCTCATGAGCAGGCGGGACGAGGAGGAGACCCGATGAAGGACGGAAGATTTCTGACGCTGGGCATCGAGTCCAGCTGCGACGAGACGGCGGCGGCGGTCCTGGCGGACGGCCGGACCGTGCTCTCCAACATCATCAGCTCCCAGATCGCGATCCACACCCGCTACGGCGGCGTGGTGCCGGAGATCGCCTCCCGCAAGCACCTGACGGACGTGAACCACGTCATCGAGGAGGCGCTGACGGAGGCCGGCGTGGGCCTGGACGAGATCGACCTCATCGCCGTGACCCACGGACCGGGGCTCATCGGGGCGCTGGTCATCGGCGTCGCCGCGGCGAAGGCCCTGAGCCTGGCCACGGGGAAGCCGCTGGTGGGCGTGAACCACATGTACGGCCACGTGTCGAGCAACTTTATCTCCTACCCGGCGCTGGAACCGCCGTTCCTGAGCCTGGTGGTCTCCGGCGGACACACCAACCTGGTCCGGATGGAGGACTACACCCGCTGCACCGTACTGGGCTCCACCCGGGACGACGCGGTGGGCGAGGCCTACGACAAGGTGGCCAGGGTCATCGGCCTGGGCTACCCGGGCGGCCCGAAGATCGACAAAGCCGCCGCGGAAGGGGACCCTGAGGCCATCCGCTTCAAAAGGGTCTACCTGGAGAAGGACAGCTACGATTTCAGCTTCAGCGGCATCAAGACCGCGGTGCTGAACTATGTGAATACGGAGCGGCAGGCGGGCCGGGAGGTCAGCGTGCCGGACGTGGCGGCGGGCTTTCAGGAGGCCGTCGTGGAGGTGCTGGTGGAGAAGGCCGTGGAGGCGGCCCACAGCCTGGGCGAGAAGCGCCTGGTGCTGGCGGGCGGCGTCGCGGCGAACAGCAGGCTTCGGACGGCGCTTTCCGAGCGCTGCAAGCGGGAGGGCATCGCGCTCTTCCTGCCGGAGAAGGTGCTCTGCACCGACAACGCGGCGATGATCGCCTGTGCGGGCTACTACAAATACAAGGCGGAGGGGCCGGACGACCTGACCCTGGACGCCTTTGCCGATCTGCCGTTCTGACGGAAGACGAGGAGGCGCGATGATCATTCTATCCGCTTCCGACCTGGGCAAGAGCTACGGGACGGAAGTGATCCTGGAGAACATATCTTTCCATATCAACGAAGGCGACCGGGTGGGCATCGTCGGCGTCAACGGCGCCGGCAAGTCCACTTTGCTGAACATCCTGGCCGGGGAGCTCCAGGCGGACACCGGCAATTTTTTCGTGGCCAAAGACACCACCATCGGCTTCCTCAAGCAGCGGGACCAGTTCGACACCGGCAGGACTGTGAAGGAGGAGGTGGACCGGATCTTCGAGGGGCTCGCGGCGATGGAGCGCGAGATCGCCAGGCTGACCGAGGAGATCGCCGCCGCACCGCCGGAGAAACACGACGCCCTCTGGGAGCGGCTGGAGCTGCTGCAGCGGGAGTTCGAGGCGAAGGGCGGCTACACGTATAAGAGCGAGATCACCGGGATCCTCACCAGCATGGCCTTCGGCGAGGACTATTACGGCCAGAAGACCGGGGAACTCTCCGGCGGGGAGCGGACGAGGCTGGCCCTGGCCTGCCTGCTGCTCAAAAAGCCGGATATCCTGTTCCTGGACGAGCCGACGAACCATCTGGACATCGGCACCCTGAAGTGGCTGGAGCAGTACCTCAAGGGGTACAAGGGGACCATCG
>CADCOV010000103.1 GCA_902803185.1 uncultured Eubacteriales bacterium | reverse complement strand
GCCTTCTTCTTCCATTTTTCGTAGTAGTCCCGCCGCTCCTCGTCGAGCTCATAGGCCATCCGCGTCACCACGAACAACCCATCCACCCGCTTCCGCAGCCGGTAGCGGAGGAACAGCTCCCGGCCGCTCTCCGTCAGTCCCAGGCCGATATACACGGTCCCATTCAAAGAGATGGCCCTGGTGCAGACGACGTTCTCGCCCAGCGCCTCCGCATAGAACCGGAACAAAGCCTGGTCTGCAAGCGCTTTCCGCCGGGACGCGTACAGCTCCGGCATCTCGCACCTGTCGACCGGCGGATCGTCCCCGTACTGGAGGCGCAGCTCGCTTTGTTCGTAGTCCCGAAGCCCCCGCTCCATGTCCATATGCCGGCAGATGACGGCCGTGTTCCAGGCGTCGTCCAGCGCGTCGTGGGCCTGCTCCGCAGACTCCTCTTCACCGTGGACCATGACCACCGCATCCGCCAGGGAGTACTGCCGATGGTCGCCGCCCACCTGGTCGTCGAAGATCGCCTGCACGTTGTACGTCCGGGGCAGCCAGCTTTGGTCGAGGCCGTGGAGTTCCATGTTCTCCCGGAAGATCTCGATGTCGTTCGGCCCCCAGGTCAGAAAGATGAACTCGTCGCCGCACCATTCCCGGAACTGCGCCGCGGCCTCGGGGAACGGCATCCCCTTCTTCAGCTCCCCGGTCTTGATCCCCGTCAGCTTGCTGACCTTCCAGTGCATCCTGAGGTAGTACCGGGGCCGCACCATGAGCCTGATCCGGTCCACGATCTCGAGCTTCTCATTCAGTTTCACTGCACCGATCTGGATGATCTCCCCAGTCAGCAGCAAAGGCTTCCTCACGGCCTCCTTCGGCGACATGAACTGGTTCCACTCTAGAGCCATCACGATATATTGCATCATCCTGCACCGATCCTAATCCTTCAGTTTATAGCGAGTGCTCCTGCCGCTCCCCGTCTTCTCCACGATATTGCGGTCCGCCAGGCTGTTCAGCACCCGGATCGCCTTATCCTTGCTCATCCCGGCCCGCCGTTCGATCTCGGACCGCTGCAGCTCGCGGTACTCCATCAGCGGCTCGCACACCTGCTGCTCCTCCCGCGTCAGCGTATCCAGCGTACGGATCACCGGCAGGACCACCGTGATGGAATTGCCGCCGATCTGGAACTCCGGTTTGACCACAGCGCCGGCATAGGCGCGCTCGATCCGCATGACGCCGGTGCCGAACCGCTCGATATAATGGAGCCGGAACAAAACGTTCCCGAAGATCGGATTGCGCAGCAAAGACAACCGGCCCCTGAGATAGTCCTCCTCCGTGACCCCCGTCGGGAGTCCGCCCGGTGAGGTGATCTCGATCCGGTCGTCGTACATGCTGACCTTGATCGCCGCCGCGATGTCCCAGACCCGGTGGGCCAAAGCGTTCGCTACCGCCTCCCGGAACGCGTCCAGCGGGATCCGCTCCACGACCTCTCTCGTCATCCCGCGGATCTCCTCATACTGATAGTGGGTGCGGAACATATCGATCGCGTCGTCCATCTGCTTGAGGACCGAGCACTTCTCCGAGATCCGCCGGTCCAGGAACTGATTGATCGTCCTGCCGAACCGGACGAGGTCGATCCCCGGGAAATCGTTGCAGTCGGAAAGAAGGGCCGCCGCATTGTTGAAGCCGTCCCTGTCCGTATATAATTCCAGCGTCTTCCAGGTGTTCAGATCGACCTGGGAAAGCCCCATCTTCTCCGTCAGCGCCTGCTCCAGCCGGCCGAAGGTCAGATCCTGCACCTTCGAAGGCAGCATGTCAAAAGAAAGGTCCAACTCCTCCATAAGACGCCGTCTGAACTCCAGATCTCTGGTCTCTCTCATACCGTTTCCCTCCTGCTCCGATTATACCGTCGTTGCAGCCGGATTGCAACGAAAACCGTTTTCGTTGCAAAACAAATGCAACGCATCCCGATTTGCGTTGCATTTTTGTTTCCTTATCTTATTGCCAGCAAAACAGCTACCCCGAGCAAAACGATATGCGCCGCCAAAATGAGCGGCACCCCGGCGGTGAAGGCCCTCTTCTTCGTCTTATGATGGAACACCTTCATCCCCAGAAGCGCGCCGATGGCGCCGCCGACAGCTGCCAGCCCCAGCAGCGTCTTCTCCGGGACCCGGCGCCGCCCCGCCTTTGCCGCCCGCTTATCCCAGCCGTAGACGCAGAAGGTGATCAGGTTGATCAGGAGCAGATACCCGAGGATCGGCATCCACCAACGGGCCAGGAAGAGCCCCAGGGCGGAAATACTCTCTCTATGC
>CADCOV010000102.1 GCA_902803185.1 uncultured Eubacteriales bacterium | reverse complement strand
CTTAAACTGAAAAAACCTGTTGCATTGTGTATAGCAGTTGTCTATAATAAAAATCGTAATCGGCTAAAGCCGCATAATTGAGAGTGATTTGGGAGGTAACCGAGAAAATGGTATTTGATAAGATCAAGGAGATCATCATGGATCAGCTCCAGGTCGACGAGTCGATGGTGACGATGGACACCAACCTGATGAAGGATCTCGAAGCGGATTCCTTGGACGCGGTGGAGATCATCATGGGCATCGAGGAGGAATTCGGCATCGAGATCCCGGACGAAGAGGCCGAGAAGATCGCGACCGTCGCCGACCTCGTCAGATACGTGGAAGAAGTAACAGAGTAAGTATCATGCCCGCCATCACGGCGGGTTTTTTCGAACGGGCACGGAGGAGAGAACTTTGAAGAACGCTAAGATTTCCAACGCGGTGATCAACCGGCTGCCGCGCTACAGAAGGTACCTGATCGAGCTGCAGAAGAAGGGAGTGGAGAAGATCTCCTCCAAGGAGTTCTCCAACCTGATCGGCTACACCGCCTCCCAGATCCGCCAGGATCTGAACAACTTCGGCGGCTTCGGCCAGCAGGGCTACGGCTACAGCGTCAAGGGCCTCTGCGACGAGATCAACGCGATCCTGGGCCTGGACCAGGAGTACCGCATGGTGCTCCTCGGCGCCGGCAACCTGGGGCAGGCGATCTACAAGTACACCAAGACCTTCAAGCGGGGGTTCAAGGTCTGCGGCTGGTTCGAGGTCAAGAAGGATCTGATCGGCACCTCCTCCGAGGGCATGGAGATCCTGGACTACGAGGGCCTGGTCAGCTTCGTGGAGAAGGAGAAGATCGACATCGGCATCATCTGCACCGACCGGGAGAGCGCCCAGGAGGCGGCGGACCGGCTCTGCTTCGCCGGCGTCAAGGGGATCTGGAACTTCGCCCGGGTGGACATCGAGGTCCCGCCTCACGTCGCCCTGGAGGTCGTCCACCTCTCCGACAGCCTTCACGCCCTGGCTTACCACATGAACGACATCAAGAAGAAGGAAGCCAAAGAAGCGGAGACCAGGGAACACCGGATCGACAAGAGACAGAAATAAAAAGCGCCGGCGGGAGCGAGATGTTCCGCCGGCGTTTTTGACAAAGAAAAAAGAGGATGTCCTCGACAGCCTCTTTAAACGACTGGATCAGTTTATCTGTGATCAGTCAGCAACCGGAGCGTCGACCGGGCAGGTGTCCGCGCAGGTACCGCAATCGATGCAAACGTTCGCATCGATCTCGTACTGGCTGCCGCCTTCCTTGATCGCTTCTACCGGGCACTCAGCTGCACAAGCGCCGCAGCTGATGCAAGCATCGGTGATTCTGTAAGCCATAGTGTTACCCTCCTTTGACATCTCAAATGTACCATAATGTACACTGTGATTATAGCAGAAGGGCACGTATAAGTAAAGATGAAAGTTTATTCTTTAACGGGGAAAAGCGGAACGGGGAAGTCCTATCAGGCCCAGAACCTCTGCGCGGAGCGGGGGATCCAGGCCATGATCGACGACGGCCTGTTCATATACAAGGACGCGGTGGCGGCAGGGACCTCCGCCAAGCGGCAGAAGACCAAGGCGGGGGCGATCCGCACCGCTTTGTTCCGGGACGACGCCGTGGCGGAGGAGACCCGGGCGAAGATCCGGGAGCTGGCGCCGGAGAGCATCCTGGTGCTGGGGACCAGCGACCGGATGGCGGACATGATCGCCGAGAGACTTGGGCTCCCGCCGATCACGGAGCGCATCCACATCGAGGAGATCACCACCGAGGAGGAACGGGCGGCGGCGTCCCAGCAGCGCAGGGAGCAGGGCAAACACGTCATCCCGGTGCCGACGGTGCAGCTGAAACGGGACTTTGCCGGCTATTTCATGGACCCGATGAGCCTCTGGAGGAAGGCGGTGGCCCAGGCGGAGAAGACCTCGGACGCCATCAGCCGGGAGGGCCTCGGCAGCACGCTGCTCCAGTCCCTGATCCCGGAGCCCTCCGGACAGGTAGCGGGCACGGTGGTCCGGCCGACCTACAGCTACATGGGGGACTTCCTGATCAGCGACCGGGTCATCACCGACATCGCGGAGTGCGTGATGAAGGAGGTGGACGGGGTCACCGGGGTCCTGGGCGTCATTGAGACCACCTCGCCGGAGAGCATGGAGCTCTACGCGATCATCACCGTCCGCAAGGCGCCGGGGGCCATGGCGGCCGCGGAGCGGTTCCAGGAGCGGCTGGCGGAGGCGGTGGAGGAGATGACCGCCTTCAACGTGGTCCGCACCGACGTGGAGGTCCGGGGACTCACGGAAATTCCTGCGGAGACCCGCTGAGAGGAGCCTCGCAGGGGGCCCAGAATGCATAACGACGGCGATTTGCGCGAATATTATGCAAAGCGATGAAAACCGGCCTCGGGGAGCGCCGGCGGAACGGGGCGGCGAAGGCCGCCTCTTTTTGTGCCCGGGAAAGGGCCTTTTCCGTCACGAAACATTCACAAAGAATGTCCAAAAAGCTGTTGACATCAATAGGTAAAAGTCCTACAATATGAATTGTGGTTAGCACTCAGATGATAAGAGTGCTAACAAGAACAGACCACAATACATCAATATAAACGGAGGTAATATCATGAGTGTTGGAATCAAGCCGCTCGGCGCGAAGGTCGTCATCAAGAAACTCGAGGCAGAGGAAAAGTCCCAGGGCGGGATCCTGCTGACCAGCTCCGCAAAGGAGAAGCCGCAGACCGCTGAGGTCGTCGCCGTTGGTCCGGGAACCAAGGACGAGCCGATGGAGCTGAAGGTCGGAGACAAGGTCGTCTTCGCCAAGTACGCCGGCACCGATGTGAAATATGAAGGAGAAGAGTACACGATCATGAGCCAGTCCGACATCCTGGCGATCGTTGAATAATCAAGGAGGTAACCTATCATGGCAAAGGACATTTTCTACGGAGAAGACGCAAGACGCAAGCTGCAGGCTGGCGTGGATAAACTGGCTAACACCGTCAAGATCACCCTTGGACCTAAGGGCCGCAACGTTTTGATCAACAAGGCCTACGGCTCCCCGCTGATCACCAACGACGGCGTCACCATCGCCAGAGAGATCGAGCTGGAGGACGGCACCGAGAACATGGGCGCCCAGCTCGTCAAGGAAGTCGCCACCAAGACCAACGACGTCGCCGGCGACGGCACCACCACCGCGACCCTGCTG
>CADCOV010000101.1 GCA_902803185.1 uncultured Eubacteriales bacterium | reverse complement strand
TCGCCTTCCGGGACAAGGGCAACTGCCGCCGGGTCTTAGAGGCCGTGGAGCGGATCCGCTAGGCGGGGCGTTGGCATGCTGCCGGGATTTATCGGACTGCAAGGCGTACTCCCCTGGCAAGGCGTTGGCATGCTGCCGGGATTTACCGGCCCGCAAGGCGTACTCCCCCGGCAAGGCATAAGCACTCAACCGGGACTTTCCGGCCTGCAAGGCATACTCCCTCAGCCGGGACATACCCGCCCAATGCGGCTTATTCCCTTTTCCGGCCGATTGTAGTATAATTAATAAGATTGAGCAAAACACTTCGAAGGGCTGCGTGCCGCAGCCCCTGGAGGCCTATGAAATATCTCAAACAGATCCAAAAATACAGATTCCTGATGTCAGAGCTGGTGAAGAAGGGCATCCGGCTGAAATACCGGAGGTCCTATCTGGGCATCATCTGGTCTTTGATCGAGCCGCTGCTGACGACCATCGTCCTGGTGGTGGTCTTCGGTACGCTGTTCGGCGTCAAGGACCCGACCTACCCGCTGTACATCATCTCCGGCAGGCTCATCTACACCTACTTCGCGAACTCCACCAAGGGCGCCTGTAGGTCGATCCGGGCCAATTCCGGCATGATCAAGAAGGTCTACGTGCCGAAGTACATGTATCCGATCTCGCTGATCCTGCACAACTTCGTCATCTTCCTGATCTCTTTGATCGTGCTGGTGATCATGATGGTCTACTGCCGGGTCATGCCGACCTGGCAGATCATCAAGGCGATCCCTGCGCTGGTGATCCTGCTGGTCATGTGCACCGGCATCGGCATGATCCTGGCGACGCTGAACGTGTTTTTCCGGGACATCGAGTACCTGTGGAACGTGGCGTGCCTTTTGATCATGTACATGAGCGCCATCTTCTATTATCCGGAGCGGCTGATGAAGAGCGGGTACGCCTGGATCCTGAAGTTCAACCCGCTGTACTGCATCATCGAGTGCTTCCGGAACGCGGTCTACAGCGAGCCCTGGCATCCGCACCACGTGATGTATGCGGCGGCGGCGGCCTGCGTCTGCCTGTTCGTGGGCCTGGCCTTCTTCCGGAAGAACCAGGACAAGTTTATTCTGCACATTTAGGAGCATGGGAATGGCGAAGGATAATGTAGCGGTCAGAGTGGAGGACGTCAGCATCAAGTTCAGCCTGAGCAGCGAGAAGCACGATTCCCTGAAGGAGTACGTCTTCGGCCTGCTGAAGCGGGAGATCAACTACGACGAGTTCTGGGCCTTGCGCAACGTGGATTTCACGCTGTACAGGGGAGAGCGTCTGGGGATCCTGGGGCTGAACGGCGCGGGGAAGAGCACCCTGTGCAAGGCGGTGGCCGGCGTCTACAAGCCGACCTACGGCAAGGTGACCAGAAAGGGCGTCCTGGCCCCGCTCCTGGAGCTGGGCGCGGGATTCGATTCCCAGTACACCGCCAAGGAGAACATCTATCTCTACGGGGCGGTGCTCGGATACAGCAAGAAGTTCATCGACGAGAAGTTCGATGAGATCATAGATTTCGCGGAACTCCGCAAGTTCGTGGACGTTCCGGTCAAGAATTTTTCCTCGGGCATGAAGTCGCGGCTCGGTTTTTCCATCTGCACCGCGGTCAGCCCGGACATCCTGATCCTGGACGAGGTGCTCTCCGTCGGCGACGCCAAGTTCCGCAAGAAGAGCGAGGAGAAGGTGCTGAGCATGTTCGACACCGGCGTCAGCGTGATGTTCGTCTCCCACTCCCTGGCCCAGGTGAAGAGGATCTGCAACAAAGCCATGATCCTGGACCACGGCAGCATGCTGGCCTACGGCGATATCGACGAGGTCGCGGAGATCTACCAGAGGATCCTGGAGTAGGAGCGCGGAAGGGAAAGATGAAGTACATCGCATTCCTCATCGTCAAGTACATACTGCGCCTTCTGTATCTTCCGATGAAGCTCAGGCCGGTGAAGGACCGGGTGGTCTTCCTGTCCCGGGAGAGCAAGAAGAAGTCCCTGGACATGCGGCTCCTGTCGGAGGAGCTCGCCCGGACCGCTCCGGAAATAGAGCAGGTCTTCCGGCTCTTCATGATGGAGCCGGGGCTTTCCGGCAAGATCGCCTACGGCTGGCACATGCTGGGGGACATGTGGGCCCTGGCGGGGGCGAGGATCGCGATCTGCGACACCTATTCCATCCCGGTGTCCTGCCTGCACCACAAGCCGTCCCTCTACGTCATCCAGATGTGGCATTCCATGGGGGCCCTCAAGCAGTTCGGCTACCAGTCCATCGGCAAGAAGGAGGGCAGGAGCGCGGCGGTGAGCCGCGCCATGGACATGCACCGGGGCTACGACTGCGTTTTCGCACCGTCCAAAGCCACCGGCGCCTTCTACATGGAGGCCTTTGACGTCACGGAGGACAAGATCTTCTTCTACACGCTCCCGCGGATCGACTACCTGATGCGGGACGTGGCGGAGACCCGGGAGCGGTTCCTCGCGGAGAACCCGGACGCCGTGGGGAAGAAGATCGTCGTGTACCTGCCGACCTTCCGGTCCGGCGAGGAAGCGGCGGTGGAGAGCCTCCGGCGGGTCTTCGAGGATCAGCCTGACATCAAATTCATCCCGTCGGTCCACCCGCTGAGCGGCATCAAGGTCAGCCGGGGGATCAACGGTTCCTACAACACCATGGACCTCATCAAAGCGGCGGACGCGGTGATCACCGACTACTCCGCCTGCGCCTTCGAGGCCGCCGTGCTGGAGAGAGAACTCTATTTCTTCGTTCCTGACCGCGAGGAATACGACACCAACCGCGGTATCAATATCGACCTCCGCAGCGAGATGCCGGGATGCGTCTTTGACGATCCGGACGAACTCTGCGCGGCGGTCAGGGCAGGGGCCTGCGACCGGGCTCTCGCCTCACGCTTCGGCGAAAAGTACGTGGAGAACACCGACCGCTGCACCGAGAAGATGGCGGCGTTCATCCGGAATCGATTAGGAGGCAACTAACGTGAGAAAGGTCATCACCTACGGAACATTCGACCTGCTCCACTACGGGCACATCAATCTCCTGAGAAGGGCCAAGGAGCTGGGAGACTATCTGATCGTGGCGCTGTCCACCGACGAGTTCAACTGGAACCAGAAGCAGAAGAAGTGCTACTTCAACTACGAGCACCGCAAGATGCTCCTGGAGGCCATCCGCTACGTGGATCTGGTGATCCCGGAGGAGAACTGGGAGCAGAAGCGCAGCGACATCCACGAGTACCACATCGACACCTTTGTCATGGGGGATGACTGGGAAGGCAAGTTCGACTTCCTGAGAGAGGAGGGCGCCGAGGTGGTCTACCTGCCGCGCACCCCTGAGATCTCCACCACGACCATCAAGAAGGATCTGTCCCAAAAGAAGAAGGAGGGCGAGACCAAATGAGAAAAGTCATCACCTACGGGACCTTTGACCTGTTCCACCAGGGCCACTACAACATCCTGAAGCGGGCCAAGGAGTACGGCGACTACCTGATCGTCGGCGTCACCGGCGACAGCTACGACATCAGCCGGGGCAAGCTCTCCGTCCACGACGACATCGCGACCCGCATCGAGAACGTCAAGAACACCGGCCTGGTGGACGCGATCATCATCGAGGAATACCTGGGCCAGAAGATCAGCGACGTGATCAAATACGACATCGACACCTTCGTCATCGGCGACGACTGGCGGGGCAAGTTCGACCACCTGGGCAAGTACTGCGACGTGGTCTACCTGGAGCGGACCAAGAACATCTCCAGCACCCAGCTCAGGGAGGAGAACTTCCCGGCCCATCACATCGGCATCATCACCGACCAGGAGAACGACAACACCATCGTCAGCGAGTCCAAGCTGGTGAGCGGCTTCAAGATCAGCGGCGTCTACGCGGACGACGAGGAGCTGAGAGAGAAGTTCAGGGAAAAGTACCAGCTGGAGACGGCTTTCGACAGCGAGATGGCCCTTTTCGAGGCTTCTGACATCGTCTACGTCCGCACCCGGATCGAGGACCGCTACGACTACATCAAGGAAGCCCTGGAGATGGGCAAGCACGTGATCTGCGACCCGCCGTTCACCATCAGCGCGAAGAAGCAGAGAGAGCTCTTCGACCTGGCGAAGGACAGGGGCGTGGCTTTGATCGACAACGTCAAGATGGTCTACGTGAGGGTCTTCAACCAGATCATGTGGATGTGCCACGGCGGCCTGATCGGAGACATCCTCCAGTTCAACTGCTCCGTCTCCAAGAACGACAAGAACATCAAGGACTTCTTCGACGAGCTGATGGCTTTGGCCCTGACCCCGATGGTGAAGATCATGGGCACGGACTACACCAAGATGATCCCGCGGCTGATCCGCGAGGGAGACGGCGTCGAGTTCGGTTCCATCGTCTTCGAGTATCCGTCGGCGGAGGCCATCGTCAAGGTGGGCAACAACGTCCGGGTCAAGAACCAGATGGAGATCATCGGCAGCAAGGGCACCATCCGCCTCAAGGACAACTGGTGGAAGTCCAACTACTTTGAGATGGAGGACACCGAGACCGGCGAGACGAAGATCTACAACATGAACTTCGCCGGCAACGGCTTCAAGTTCCTCCTCAAGGAGATGCTGGTCATGTTCGGCAACAACAAGACGGAATCCGCCGGCCTGTTCCCGGAGGAGTCCGTCAAGATCAGCGAGATCCTGGAGGAGATCCACAGGAGATAAGGAAGAGAAAGGGTAACAAGCGCATATGAAAGATCTGGAACTCCAGAAGGCGATCGACGCCCGGTTCGAGTACAACGCCCGGTTCCCGGAGCGGATGAACCAGCAGCTGGGTCTGAAGCTCCTCGACTGCAGCCGGGAGGAACTGTTCGTCGATTTCGCCTTCGACAACGACAGGGAGGTCTGGCTGAACCCGTACGGCGGGGTCCACGGCGGCGTCATCTGCACGCTGTTCGACACCTGCATGGGCTACGGGGCGGCGGCGCTGAGCAACGGCTTCGTCTCCACGACGGACCTGTCGGTCAGCTACCTGAAGCCGATGATGGGGACCCACTACCGGTTCCACATCGAGTACACCCAGCTGGGCAGCCGGATGATCCGCTGCATCGGCAAGGCGATCGACACGGATCAGGACCTGCTGTGCGCCACCGCGCAGGGAAGTTTCGTCATCACGCAGGGAAAGGCCCCGGGCAGCCGGGTATAAGGGCAATACAAGGAGGAAACAATGAGAATCACCAATGACATCAAATACGTGGGCGTGAACGACCACAAAATCGATCTGTTTGAAGGCCAGTACGAGGTGCCGCTGGGCATGGCCTATAACTCCTACGTCATCCTGGACGAGAAGATCGCGGTCTTCGACTCCGTGGAGGCGGACTTCGGCGAGGAGTGGCTCGAGAACATCGAGAACGCGCTGGAGGGCAAGACCCCGGACTACCTGATCGTGCAGCACATGGAGCCGGATCACTCCGCGAACATCAGGGCGCTGACCGCCAAGTACCCGCAGGTCACCGTCGTGGGCAACGCCAAGACCTTCACCATGATGAACCAGTTCTACGGCGAGGACCCGGCGATGAACAAGCTGGTCGTCAAGAACGGCGACACCCTGAGCCTGGGCCGCCACGAGCTCTGCTTCGTCTTCGCACCGATGGTCCACTGGCCGGAGGTCATGATGACCTACGACAAGACCGACAAGGTCTTCTTCTCCGCTGACGCCTTCGGCAAGTTCGGCGCCAACGACGTGGAGGATCCGGAAGGCTGGGCCTGCGAAGCCCGCCGCTACTACTTCGGCATCGTGGGCAAGTACGGCGCCCACGTCCAGAAGCTGTTCCAGGCCATCCAGGGCCTCGAGATCAAAGCCATCTGCCCGCTCCACGGACCGGTGCTCGACGAGGATCTGGACTACTATCTGACCACCTACAACACCTGGTCCTCCTATGAACCGGAGGACGAGGGCGTGTTCATCGCCTACACCTCCGTCTACGGCCACACCAAGGAGGCCGCCGAGCTCCTGGCTGAGAAGCTGGAGGAGAAGGGCTGCCCGAGGGTCGCCATCGCGGACCTGGCCAGGGAGGACATGTTCGAGTGCGTGGAGGACGCCTTCCGCCACAGCAAGCTGGTCCTGGCCACCACCACCTACAACAACGACTGCTTCCCGTTCATGAGGACCTTCATCGATCACCTGGTGGAGAGGGGCTTCCAGAACAGGGAGGTGGCCTTCATCGAGAACGGCACCTGGGCCCCGCAAGCGGCAAAGCGCATGAAGGGCTACCTGGAGGGCTGCCCGCTGACCTTCGCGGAGACCACGGTCACTATCAAGAGCGCACTGACGGACGCCAATAAGGAGACCATCGACGCCCTGGCTGCCGAGCTGGTCGGCGCCCAGGAGGAAGAGGCGGAGGCCGAAGCGCCGGCGGCGCAGAAGTGGGTCTGCTCCATCTGCGGCTACGTCTACGAGGGCGAAGCCCTGCCGGAGGACTACGAGTGCCCGGTCTGCGGCGTCGGTCCGGACCTGTTCGAAGAAGCGTAAAGCTACAGTCGCCCTGTTCCACCTCTGGAACAGGGCGTTTTTTTGGATCCGGCGGGACGCCGGAGGTCCAGCAGATGTGGGTGAACTTCGCGAAGACCGGGAACCCGTCCACAGAGGCGCACCGCTGGATGCGCTTCGATCCGGAGAACCGGGCCACCATGGTGCTGGGGGACGAGATCGGTCTGGAGTACGACCTGATGAGCGGCCAGCGGATCCTGATCGAGCCGATGGTGAAGTACCGGTTCAACGGCTACTACATGATGGTGGACTACGCGCTCCTCTACCTCAGGAAGCGGTTCGTCCGGGGCCTCTTCTCCCTGTTCGTCGTCGACGCTATGATCCTGGGAGTCTGGCTCATCGTCCGGATGAACAAGAGCAAACTAATCAGCCAAAGTCAGTAGGGCCTTTGATTGCATTCCAAAGATTGGAGTGCTAATATAAACTTAGAGAATTCTGCTTATTTGGAACACATTTTGATATCACTGAGGGGGAATGCGCACATGTTGTATGAATCGAAAGTCTTCTCCGAGACGCTGATCCGGGGTGCGAAGGAGTATCCGGACCGGCCGGCGATCACCTGCCGGGACAAGACCATCACCTACGGGCAGCTGAAGACCGCGGCGGACCGCTGCGCCCTCAAGCTGGCGGCGATGGGCTTCCAGAAGGGTGACCGGGCGGTCATCTGGGGCGTCAACGGCATCGAGTGGATGGTACCGTTCTTCGGGATCGTCCAGGCCGGCGGCGTCGCGACTTTGATGAACTACGGCCTCAAGGGACCGGACGTCAGCGCGCTGACGAAGATGGTCGGGGCCAGCTGGGGCATCATCGGCGGCAACTCCATCAGCATGGCGGATCCGCAGGCGGCGGGCATGGCTTTGATCCAGGGCGGCGTGCCGATGGATCACGTCTTCAC
This sequence comes from uncultured Eubacteriales bacterium, assembly GCA_902803185.1. Classification (GTDB taxonomy): domain Bacteria; phylum Bacillota; class Clostridia; order Peptostreptococcales; family Anaerovoracaceae; genus Eubacterium_B. Next base: position 5,041 of record CADCOV010000101.1, on the reverse strand, counting down.
GGCCACCGCGTTCGTGGAGATGGCCTGCTTCATGCCGCTGTCGGCGGAGGAAGACGCTGCGATGGCGGAACTCCGCAAGCGGGAGGTGCCAAAGGATGACGCGGTCATCATCTACACCTCCGGCACGACTTCGATGCCGAAGGCGGTGCTGCAGTCCTCCTATTCCATCCTGAGCAACGTGGAAGGCTGCATCGAGATGATCGAGCAGGACACCGGCGACAAGCTCTGCCTGGCCCTGCCGACCTTCCACAGCTACGGCCTGACCGTGGCCCACGCCTACCTGGCCATGGGTCGTCATGTGTTCATGACGCCGATGCTCAAGCCGGACACGCTGCTGGAGATGATCTACCGGAACAAGATCACCGACATGTGCTCCGTCGGCGCCATCTACGGCATGCTGACCGCCATGCCGGAATTCGAACAAAAGCTCTCCGGCCAGCTCAGGCTCTGCATCGTCGGCGGCGGCTTCACGACGCCGGTGGAGATGATGCGCTTCGAGAAGCTCCTGGGCGGCGGCAAGCTGCTCTGCGGCTACGGCCAGACCGAGTGCTCCCCGGTCATCACCCTGGAGTCCTGCAGCGACCCGCTGGAGAAGAGGGCGGTCTCCGTCGGCAGGAGCCTGCCGAACCACGAGGTCCGCATCTGGAACGAGGGGACCGGCTTTGCTGCCCAGGGCGAGATCGGCGAGATCGTCGTCAGGGGCCCGAGCCTCATGAACGGCTACTACGGGCTGCCGAAGGAGAAGCAGGCCATCGACGACGACGGCTGGCTCCACACCGGCGACCTGGGCCGCTTCGAACCGGACGGCATGCTGCAGTTCGCCGGCCGCATCAAAGACATCATCATCAAGAGCGGCGAGAACATCTCCCCGGTGGAGATCGAGCGGACCCTGCTGGAGCAGCCGGAGATCGCCGGCGCCAAGGTCATGGGCGCCGCCCACCCGATCTGGGGCGAGAGCATCGAGGCCTGCCTGATGCTGCGCCAGCCTGAGCTGGACGAGGAGGACCTCAAGGCCCGCATCAAAGCCAAGCTGGGCGGCTTCAAGGTACCGTCCCACTTCTTCGTCTACCAGGCCTTCCCGCTGAACGAGAACGGCAAGCTGGACCAGAGGACGCTGCACGCGGACATGCTGGCCAAGCTCTACGACCTCAACCTGACCGCCGCGGTGAACGCGGGCTTCCGGGTCCTCGACCTCAAGGTCAAGAACCGCAGCTACACCATCGTGCCGAGCTGCTCTTTGATCCAGCAGCTGGCGGATCAGATCGGGTTCGACGAGGAGAAGGCGATGCGCATCCGCCTGGGCGTCGAGGAGATGCTCACCGACCGCATCGACAACGCCTTCGAGGAGGACGGCGAGATCCGGATGGAGGTCCTGCTGATGCCGCAGTGGCTGCGCCTGCGCTTCACCGACACCGGCCGCAAGTACTCCCTCGAATCCGAGGACGCTTCCCTGAGCGCCCGCATCATCCTGGACAATGTGGACTCCTACGCCTCCGGCGAGAACGAAAAGGGAGAGACCGAATACAGCTTAGACTTCCTGTACAGCGATGAGTTCAACGTCAAAGATTATCTCAAACAGTACAAGGAGATCCGTTAACCATGGACAGCCGCTATTTCTCTGAGGAAAGGGTCAACACCGGCAGGCAGCCGGAGATCGATCTGCTGAAGGCGCTGTGCGTCATCGGCATGATCTTCACCCACGTGCTGCTGGATCTGAGGAACGATGCGCTCCCTGGCGAGTTCGACGCCTATGTGACCCACTTCTTCGGCGCCAACACCTTCATGATCTGCATGGGCATCGGCATGTGCTACACCAGGGACCAGTCTCCGCGTGGGTACTTCATCCGGGGCTTCGCGCTGCTGACCATCGGACAGTTCCTGAACATCGTGAGGAACGCCATCCCGAACCTGATCGCCTACTGGCTCGTCGGCGGGCAGTTCTTCATCGCGAACTCCTTCCTGGTCCTGCAGTCGGACATCCTGAGCTTCGCGGGCCTGGCCTTCTTCCTGATGGGCCTCCTGAAGAAGCTGGATCTGAAGGCGGGCCACATCCTGGCGATCGGCGTCCTGCTGAACCTGATCGCTTTGATCCTGTGGCACGGCATGGAGTCGCCGGACAACTACTTCGTGAGCCAGCTGCTGGCCTACTTCGTCATCACCGACGCGGAAGCCTACTTCCCGCTGCTGTGCTACTTCATCTTCCCTGCGCTGGGATACTTCATCGGCAGCTACTATCCGCACATCAAGGATAAGGACGGCCTGGCGAACCGGGTCATGCTGATCTGCTTCCCGCTCACCGTCGTCTACTATTTCTTCCGCTTCACGCGGGAGTGGTCCTATCTGCCTGAGGTGGGAGGGGACCTGCAGTACAACATGCAGCCGACGCCGGACGCCATCTTCATCAGCATCTTCACCCTGGGCTTCATCGCCCTCTTGTACAAGATCGTGAAGGCGGCGGGCGGCAGGCTCCCGAAGGTGATCATGCACTTCTCGGCGAACATCAACAGCTACTACTGCATCCACTACATGTTCGTTCTGCCGTTGCAGACGATCCTGATCGCGGCGACCGGCGAACTGATGGACGGGATCCTGGTGCCGTTCCTGTACGGCTGCCTGGTGACCTTCCTGTGCTACTGGATCATCACCCTGAACGACAAATACTGGCACATCCATTTCACCACGCTGAAGGGGACCGGGCGGATCGTCTTTGTCGCTGCGGTCTGGATCGCCACCATCGCCATCGCCGCCTACGCCTATCCGCGGATCGACGAGTTCGCGAACATCTGGAATGAATATCTGATCCCGTAACGGGAAGAAAATGAGGAGGAACCATCTATGACGATCAACAAACAGTTAGAAGGAACCGCGCTGACCGTGGCCATCGAGGGCAGGATCGACACCCAGACCTCGCCGGAGCTCGAAAGCTATCTGAAGGATGCCATCGAGGGCGTGACCGATCTGGTGCTGGATTTCACCGGCGTGAACTACATCTCTTCCGCCGGCCTCAGAGTCGTCCTGGCCGCCCAGAACTGGATGGACAAAAAGAACGGCACCATGGTCATCCGCGGCGCCGGTAAGAACATCAAGAGCATCTTCACCGTCACGGGGTTCGACAACTTCCTGACTTTGGAATAGCATCATGAACGAATTCGGAAAGAACCAAAAAGAACTGGGTCTGCTCCGCAACTTCGGCTGGAAGAGGAACCTGCTGGCACTGCTGGCAGGTTTCCTGATATGCCTGGCCCTGGAGATCCTGCCGCTCTTCGTTTCCAGAGTGCGGCTGGTCTCGGAGTTCGACCCGTCCATCGCCTTCATGCCGGTGGTGGGGTTCCTGCTGGGCGGCTGGGGCGTCCTGGGCTGCCTGCTGGAGTCGCTGGCGTCCTCGGTCTATGCCCTCCTGTCCATGGGAATGCAGGAGGCGATCTTCGACCCGCGGGTCTATCTGCCGGCGGCCGTCTCCCTGATCGTCTACTGCGCCCTGCCGTGCCTGCTCTGGTACACCATCCCGGTGCCGGGGGAGAAGCGTCCGGGCTATCCGCGGATGGAGACCACCGCCCACGTGATCAAATACTACCTGATCATGGTGGCGACGGTAGCGCTGTACGTTTTGATCAGCGCGGTGCAGTTCCGGGACTACTACGCTGACGTGAGCTGGAGGGGCTGGCTCCTGACCTTCTTCCAGTACCTGGACATCATGCTGATCTTCGGCCTGCCGCTGGTCATCCTGATCTCCGCGATCCGCCACCGCACCTTCACCATCAACGAGCGGATGGTGCTGGGCTTCATCGCCCTGGGCGTGCTGGCCTCGCTGCTGGGTGCCTATCTGGTGTACCGCAACACCCTGTACATGAAGCCGGACCTGTTTGAGGAATACGAGCGCGCCGCCAAGATCGCGACGGAGACCTGGACCGACCGGGAGCAGGCGGCCTACGAGGGCTATCAGGCCTTCTGGAACCGGTTCTACGTGATGATCGCGGCCATGCTGAACGGCCTCCTGCTGCTGGAGGTTTTGTTCATGCGCTCCATGGAGAAGAAGGTGACCCGCCCGATCCTGAGCCTGGCCGGCGCCCTGGAGACCTACACGGCGGAGGCGGACAACGCGCTCCGGCCGGAGATCGTCACGGACCCGTGCAAGCCGTACCGCTACGGCTACGGCGAAGTCAGCAGCCTGACCCGGGCCAGCATCAACCTGGTCAAGGAGATCGACACCTACACCAGGAACCTGGAGCAGGCGACCTCCGAGAGGGAGAAGATCGGGACGGAGCTCGACGTCGCTTCCAGGATCCAGCGGGACATGCTCCCGGGCATCTTCCCGCCGTTCCCTGACCGCACGGAGATCGACCTCTACGCCAGCATGACGCCGGCCAAAGAGGTGGGCGGCGACTTCTACGACTTCTACTTCGTGGACCAGGACCGCCTGGCCCTCACCATCGCCGACGTCTCCGGCAAGGGGATCCCGGCCTCTCTGTTCATGGTCATTTCCAAGACCCTGATCCAGAACCACGCCCAGGCCGGCGGCTCCCCGGGCGAGATCCTGACCTTCGTCAACCACCAGCTCGCCCAAAACAACACGGCCTTCATGTTCTGCACCGTCTGGCTGGGCATCCTGGACCTCAAGACCGGCAAACTCACCGCCGCCAACGCGGGCCACGAGTATCCGGTGGTCCGCCGGAAGAACGGGCAGTTCGAGCTGATCAAATACCGCCACGACCCGCCGCTGGGCCTCCGGGATGGCCTGCGCTTCAGTGACTACGAGCTGACCCTGGAGCCGGGCGACTGCTTCTTCGAGTACACCGACGGCGTCACCGAAGCCACCAACAAAGCGGAGGAGCTCTTCGGGGAAGAGCGTCTCACCGAGAGCCTGAACCGGGACCCGGACGCCTCGCCGAAGGCCTTGATCGACGGCCTGTACGACGCCATCGGCGGCTTCGTGGAGGAAGCGCCGCAGTTCGACGACATCACGATGCTGGGCTTCCGGTATCTGGGCGCCGGGCAGGCCGCCGCGGAGCAGCGGATCCAGGCAGAGCTCACCGTCCCTGCC
>CADCOV010000100.1 GCA_902803185.1 uncultured Eubacteriales bacterium | reverse complement strand
CTGCAGGAGCAGGGTGTGACAGGCAGCGGCTCCTCCATTTCCGGCACGGTCCCCGGTTACACAGGCTACTATAACTTCTTCAACATCGGCGCCTACGCGGGCGGCGGCAACGACGCCGTGGTCAACGGCCTGATCTACGCGAAGAGCCAGGGCTGGAACACCAGGACCAAATCCATCAACGGCGGTGCGGAATGGTTCGCCGATAACTACGTCAAGAGCAACATGTACACCCTGTACTACAAGAAGTTCAACGTGATGAACGGCGCCGACCAGCTGGCGGTGGGACAGTACATGAGCTACATCGCAGGCGCCAACCAGGAGGGCCTCTTCCTGGCGAACGGCTACCAGTCCCTGCTGACGAGCGGCCTCACCTTCAACATCCCGGTGTACAAGAACATGCCGGGCTCCGCCTGCCCGATGCCGTCCTCCAACACCCAGAGCACCGACGACGCCTCCCTGTCCTCCCTCAAGGTCAGCGGATACAGCCTGTCGCCTTCCTTCAGCAAGACGACCTACACCTACACCCTGACGGTGCCTTACGACGTCACCAGCGCCAAGATCACCGCCACCGCCTCCGTCTCCACCGCGTCGGTCAGCGGCACCGGCACCAAGAGCCTGAAGGTGGGCACGAGCAGCTACACCATCACCGTGAAGGATGGCAGCACCACCCAGAAATACACGGTGAAGATCACCCGCCAGACCGCGGCGGCCAGCTATCCGGAAGAGAAGGCCGAGGCGGTCAGCGCCCTCTCCTCCTACCTCACCGACCTCACCCTCTACCGGGAGGCCCAGCAGGAGGAGATCGCGGAGATCATCGAAGACTACACGGATGAGATCGAAGCCTGCGGCAGCATCGCTGACATCGACGAGGCCCTCGCCGCCGGCAAGGAAGCCCTGGACGAGGTCAAGACCGACGCCGAACTGACGGCGGAGGAACTGGCCGAGGCCAAGGAGGCCGCCAAGCAGGAGCTCGCCGCCTACACCGACGCCGCCGACTACCGGGAGGCGGAGCAGTTGGAGCGTGCCGAGATCCTGGCAGACGCGGACGCGGCCATCGACGACTGCAGCACCGCCGCCGGCATCACCCCGATCATGAAGAACGCGAAGCGGGCCCTGGACGCCCTCAAGACCGACGCGGCCTACACCGCCGAGGAGCTGGCCGCCTATAAGGTGGCCGCGAAGGCGGAGCTCGCCTCTTACAAGGATCCGGCGGACTACCGGGCCGCGGAGCAGCTGGAGCTCTCCGATGCGGTCGCGGCAGGCACCGCAGCCATAGAAGAAGCGGCGGACATCGTAACGGCGCAGAACGCCCTGGCGGAGGCCAAAGCGGTCATCGACGCCATCCCGACGGACGAGCGCCTCACCGAGGAGCTGCCGCCGGCACAGGCCGCCGCCAAGGAAGAGCTGGCCGCCTACAAGGACCCGACGGGCTATCTGGAGGCCGAGCAGGCCGAGATCGCCCGCCTCATCGAAGAGGGCTCTGCCGCCATCGACGGCGCGGTGAACTTCAAGACTCTGGACGCCGCGCTGGCGGAGGCCAAGGCGGCGCTGGACGCTTTGCTGACGGCGCAGCAGTATCTGGACGCCCCGGTCATCACGGCGAGCAAGAACGTCTCCGCCGGCACCCAGCTCACCTGGACCGCCGTGGAAGGCGCCGAGAGCTACGAGATCCGCTTCCGCAGCGACGGGTCCGACTGGATGACTGCGGCGGAGGGCGTCACCGCCACCACCTATCAGGTCCCGAAGGCCCTCCTCGCGAGCGGCACGAAATACTGCTACCAGGTCCGCTCCGCCGCCGGCTACGTCACCGGCTTCTCCGCCGAGAAGGCCCAGACCTATCTGGAAGCCCCGGTCGTCAGCGGGTTCGCGAACCGCAGCGCCGGCACCCTGGTCAGCTGGGATCCGGTGGAGGGCGCCTCTTCCTACGTCCTGATGTACAAGGTCTCCGGCGGCATCTGGCAGACCGCCGCCTCCGGCATCGAGGGCACCTCCTATGTGGTCCCGAAGAGCCTGCTGGCGAGCGGCACGATATACTATTACACCCTGAAGGCAAAGGGCAGCGCCACCAGCGGCTACACCTCCGGCAAGTCCTTCACCTACCTGGCGGCCCCGGCCGTGAACTCCACGAAGAACCTGAACGCCGGTACCCAGGTGACCTGGAGCGCCGTGGAAGGCGCCTCCTCCTACTCCCTGATGTACCGGGAGGCCGGCGGCAGCTGGGAGCTCCTCTACTACGGCATCCACGGCACCTCCTTCACCGTGCCGAAGGCATATCTCGAGAGCGGCACCAAGTACTACTACACGGTGATCGCGGACGGCGCAGAGAGCTCCGGCTACACCAGCGGCAAGGCCCAGACCTACCTGGCGGCCCCGCAGGTCGCCTCCCTCACGAAGAAGACCGGCGGCGTCACCGTCTCCTGGAACAAGGTCGAAGGCGCTGCTTCCTACACCGTCATGTACAAGGTCTCCGGCGGCAGCTGGAAGACCGCGAAGTCCGGCATCACCGGCACCAGCTACACCGTGCCGAAGAGCCTGCTGACCAGCGGAAAGAAATACTACTTCACCGTGAAGGCCAAGGGCGCCGCCACCAGCGGCTACAGCAGCGGCAAGAGCCTGACCTGGAAGTAGGGACAAAACAAAGAGCACAAAAAGAGGGACGGCAGACGCCGTCCCTTTTGATTGCCCTTGTTTTGATCGGTTTTGCCGATCAGCGCTCGTAGACCACGGTGCCGTCCACGGCGGTGAGGTCCACCTGGATGTCCATGATCTCCTTCGGATCGATCGTGAAGATGTCCCGGTCCAGCACGGCGAAGTCCGCCAGATAGCCCGGCAGCAGGCGGCCCTTGCGGTCCTCCATGAACTGCATGTAGGCGCTCTCGATGGTGTAGGCGTCCACCGCGTCGTAGATGTCCATCTTCTCCTCCGGCGCATAGCCGCCCTCCGGCCAGCCCTGCTTGTCGCAGCGGGTCACGGCGCAGTAGAGGTTGGCGAACGGATCGCACTCCTCCACCGGGCAGTCCGTTCCGAAGGACAGGTGCACGCCCCTGCGGTACTGGCTGCCGAAGGCGTAGGAGGTGTGGCCCAGCTCCGCTCCGACTCTCTCCTCCAGCACGTGGAGGTCGTAGTCCAGGAAGATCGGCTGCACGCCCTCCAGAATGTCCTCCCGGGCGATCCGGTCCAAGATCTCCCGGTCCGTGATCTGGCAGTGGATCAGGCAGTGGCGCAGGGCGTTCTTTCCGTCCACGAAGCCCGCCTCGTAGGCGTCCATGGTCCGGTCCACCGCATCGTCGCCGATGACGTGGGTCACCACCTGGACCCCGTGCTCCGCCGCCATCTTGCAGAAGGCGGCCATCTCCTCATCGGTCATGACCAGGGTGCCGTGGTTGTCCGGCTCCCCGACGTAGCCTTTCTTCATGAGCGCCGTCTTGGCGCCCAGGCTGCCGTCCTTGAACAGCTTGAGAGGCCCTAAGGTCAGCATATCGCCCTTGTAGAGCTCGTCCCTGTGGGCGTATTCGCCCTTCTCCAGATAGTCCTTGAATTCGTCCAGATCCTTGAAGCAGACCTGGTGATGATACCGGATCTTCCCCTCGCCCCTCGCGTACAGGTCGCGGTAGAAGGCGAAGGCCTCTGCGGCGTCATCCGTCATGGTCCCCACGTCGTTGCTCTGCACGCTGGTGAGGCCTCTGGAGACGCAGTATTCCATGCAGTCCTTGACGAGTCCCTCGTAGTCCTCCATCGTGAGGCCCGGGATCAGGCTCCGCACCACATCGGTGGCGTTCTCCGTCAGCAGGCCGTTCGGCAGCCCGTCTTCACCGATGTAGACGTCGCCGCCCGGGATCTGGTTCGGATCGTTGTTCAGATGCGCCATCTCGATGGCTTTGCTGTTGACCGCGACGATGTGGCCGCAGACTCTCTCCAGCACGATCGGGATCTCCGTGGAGATCCTGTCCAGATCGTGGCGGTCCGGCATGCGGTT
>CADCOV010000099.1 GCA_902803185.1 uncultured Eubacteriales bacterium | reverse complement strand
AGATCCGCCGCAAGCAGGGCTACGATTCCCTGAAGTTCAACCGCCTGGACGACATGCTGGAAGCGGTGGGGATCCCGCCGGAGAACCTCTGCACCTACTGCTGGAACGGCCAGGAATAGACGAAAATGAGAAGATGAGAAGGCCCCTCCCGGGTGGGAGGGGCCTTTTGGTGTGCCCCAACGAAAAAGCGCAGCGGTCTCTCGACGCTGCGCTCCTCTTTTCTATTCCGCGATCTCCCGGTGGCTGTGGTGGCCTTCGAGGTCGTAGTTCGACAGGTTGCCCGTGATGCTGCGGCTGTCGGCCTGCTTCAGCACCGCTTCTCTGGTGAGGCGGGCCCTAGGGGAGTTGTCGTAAGCGCTCGGGCCGTAGAAGCAGCCGCCCTCGCAGCACATGCCCTCCACGAACTGCTCCGGCAGGGTGCCCTTCTTCATCTGGTCGAGGGCTTTTTTGATCTCTTTGATGCCGCTGACCCGGAGGACCTTGACGCCCGCCGTGTCCTTGCCCTGCTCCTGCAGGTACCGCATGCAGGCGTCGGTGACGCCGCCGCTGGTGGCGTAGCGCTTGCCGTAGACGCTGCCTTCCTGGTACGGTTCCTCCACCGGTTCGAGGGTCACGCCTTTCGCGTACATCAGGGCTTCGAACTCGCTGTAGATCAGGGCGTAGTCCGCATTGCCTTCGATCTTCTGGTCCAGGATCTCCGACTTCTTGGCGACGCACGGGCCGATGAAGACGGTCATGGCGCCCGGGTCCTTGGCTTTGATCATGCGGGAGAGCTGGCACATCGGGCTGACCGAGGTGGAGACGTACTTCTCCAGCTGCGGGTAGTGGCGGTGGATCATGTTGACGAAGGCCGGGCAGCAGGAGGTGGTCTTCGGCTCGCCCTTCTCGAAGGCTTCGAGCCATTCGATGGCTTCGCTGGCGGTGGTGAGGTCCGCGCCCAGGCCGACCTCGATGAAGTCGGTGAAGCCGATCTCCTTGGCGGCCTTCTTCCAGCTGGCCATGGTGATGTCCTTGCCGAACTGGCCCTCGGTGGCCGGGGCTGCCATGGCGTAGACGTGGCGGCCGGATTTGATCGCCTCGATCACCGGGACGATGTGGTTGCGGGTGCCGATGGCGCCGAACGGGCAGCTGTGGATGCACTGGCCGCAGCGGATGCACTTCTTCTCGTCGATCTGGGCGAGGCCGTATTCGTCGTAGGTCAAAGCCTTGACCGGGCAGGCGGACTGGCACGGCCGCTCGATGTGGACGATGGCGTTATACGGACAGGCCTTGGCGCACTGGCCGCACTCCTTGCAGAGGTGCCGGTCGATCTCCGTGTGGCCCTTGCCGATGTCGATGGCGCCGAACTTGCAGCTGTGCAGGCAAGGCTTGCCCACGCAGTTCTGGCAGCGGTCGGTCACCAGGTAGCCGGAGGACGGGCAGTCGGCGCAGGCCGGGTCCATGACCTGGATGATGTTGCCGTTGTCCCTGTGGTCCGGCGCCATGCCCCGGGCCAGGCGGATGCGCTGCCTCGTGATCTCCCGTTCCCGGTAGACGCAGCAGCGGTAGGTCGGCAGGGGACCCGGATAGATCCTCTCCGGCAGATATTCGACGCCCTCCTCGAGATTGCCCTCAAAGGCCAGGCGGGCGACTTCCTTCAAAACGTTGTGACGGACGTGAAGCAGTCCGTGGTCAGCTTGTGGTGCCATAAGCGATACCTCTCATTCCTTTTCATTCCTCTTCATGGCTTTATTGTAGCACAGCGAATCATTCGATTCAATAATGTATATGGTTTTATACATGAGAGTTCCTAATGGAAAGGATGATGGGGACGATAACAGTCAGTTACTGGAAAACCGCAAAGTTCCGTTGCTTTTCCCCAAAGGAAAAGATATAATTATGGGTGTGCGCCCTGCGTGCAAAAAAGATTTGAATTAGGGGTAATCCATGGTATTTTCCAGTTTATTTTTCGTATACTTTTTCCTGGCGCTGAACCTCATCGTGTATTTCCGCGCCAAGACGATGCAGCGGAAGAACATCGTGATGCTGATCTTCTCCCTGGTCTTCTATTCCTGGGGCGGCCCGCGGTATCTCTTCCTGCTCCTGGCGAACGCCTTCCTCGCCTGGTTCTTCGCGCTTTTGATCGATCACAGGAGGGAGCACAAGAAGCTCTTCCTGGTCATAGATATCGTCCTGCAGCTGGCCATCCTGGCGGTCTTCAAGTATCTGGGCATGATCCTGGGGACCTTTAAGGCCATCGTTGGCGTGCCGGAGGTGATCCCGCAGATCGCCCTGCCGATCGGCATCTCCTTCTACACCTTCCAGCTGCTTTCCTACGTCATCGACGTCTACCGGGGAGAGGTGAAGTCCCAGCAGAAGTTCTGGATCATCCTCCTCTACGCCAGCCTTTTCCACCAGTGCATCGCCGGACCGATCGTCCGCTACAGGGACGTGGAGTACGACATCATGAACCGCCGCCTCGAGCAGGGGGAGATGGTGGGCGGCATCAAGCGCTTCGCCATCGGCCTCGCCAAGAAGGCGGTGCTGGCCAACGGCTGCGCCGCGGTGGCGGACGCCTTCCTGCTGACGGACGACATCCAGGCGCTGGCCAAGGTGCCGGCAGCCGGTCTGTGGCTGGGCGTTTTGTTCTTCACCCTGCAGATCTACCTGGACTTCTCCGCCTATTCGGATATGGCCATCGGCATGGGACTCATGATCGGGTTCCACTACAAGGAGAACTTCAACTATCCGCTGATGTCGGATTCCGTGACGGACATCTGGAGGCGCTGGCACATCTCGCTGAGCACCTTCTTCCGGGATTACGTGTACATCCCGCTGGGCGGCAACCGCAAGGGCCTGCGCCGGCAGATCCTGAACCTGTTCGTGGTCTGGTTCCTGACCGGACTGTGGCACGGCGCCCACTGGAACTACGTGCTGTGGGGGCTTTGGTTCTTCGTCTTCCTGGTCATCGAGAAGCTCTTCCTGCTGGAGAAGCTCCAGCGGCTGCCGAAGTTCGTGGGCCACGTCTACGCGCTGGTCGTCTTCTACTTCGGCTGGATCCTGTTCAAGTTCGAGAACCTTAGGTCCATCGGCGTGGTGCTCCTGGGCATGCTCGGCCTGAACGGCAACGGCTTCACCAACCTGCAGGTGAGCCTGTCCTTCAAAAACAACATTTTCTTCCTGATCTTCGCGATCATCGCCTCCACACCGCTGCCGGGGTACATCTACCGGAAGGTCAGCGGCTTCCTGACGGAGAGGGGAGACGCCGTCAAGCTGGTGTACTTCTTCGATATCGCTGAGCCGCTCGTCCTGATGATCCTTGCGACGATCGCTCTGGTCGGGAACAGCTATAATCCGTTCCTGTATTTCCAGTTCTAAGGGGGTGTGAGCGATGAGTGATTTTAACAGACAGAAGAGACCTCAGACGACCTCCGCCGAGTACCGGAAGATGCGGGACCGAATCAAGGCGAGGGATATGATCATCACCACCTTCTTCGCCTTCCTGATCGTGATGGCTTTGATCGGCCTGCTGCTGCCGCTGAGGCCGAAGACCTCCGCCGTCGAGAAGAGGGACCTGGAGAAGTGGCCGGCGTTTTCCATCGCCGCGATCTGGGACGGCAGCTATTTCGACCAGATCTCCACCTGGTACGCGGACACCTTCCCGTTCCGGGAGACTTT
>CADCOV010000098.1 GCA_902803185.1 uncultured Eubacteriales bacterium | reverse complement strand
CTGTGATGTCTTTGGTTGCTGTCTGTGTGGATCCTTTTGACAGTTCCCATGGTAGCACGAATCAGGCTATTTGAGAAATGCATGGTAAATATACTCAGCGATAGCTTTTCCCTATATCTATGGACAAAGACGGAGCCCCCTTTCCGGGGGCTCCGTCGATCCGATCTATTCCTCCAGCCCCAGATAGCGGCGGAGTTCCAGTACATATCGCTCTCCCATGGACGAGAGCTGCATGCCCTTGCGGGTCAGATAGCCGATCTCCATGATGCTGTTCGGGTTCTTCTCGTCCGCCTCGAAGGGCACCGCCACATAGTCGTCCCCGTTCAGCTCCTCGCTGATGATGCCGGAACAAAGGGTGTAGCCGTTCAGGCCCTTCATCAGGTTGAGCTGGGTCGCCCGGTCGTTGGAGCGGATCGTCCGCGGGTACTCGTTGGTGGTCAGGATCTCCTCCGCATAATAGAAGGAAGCCCCGTCGCCCTGCTCGAAATTGAGGCACGGGTAGGCGGTCAGCTGCTCAAAGCGGATCGATTTCTCCCCCGCCAGCGGATGCCCCTTCCACAGGTAGACGAAGGCATCGCAGTCCGTCAGCGGATGGAATTCCAGCTCGGACTGGGCGAAGAGCTTCTGCAGGGCCTTGCGGTTGAAGTCGCTCAGGTAGAGCACGCCGATCTCGCTCTTCAGGGTCGCCACGTCCTCGATGACCTCCCTGGTCTTCGTCTCCCGGATCGCCAGGTCGTAGTCGTCCATCCCGAAGGCTTTGACCGTGTTGATGAAGGCCTGGACCGCGAAGGAGTAGTGCTGGGTCGAGACGCCGAACTTCTTGCGGATCCCCTTGCCGCCGAAGCCGTCCAGCAGGTCCTCATAGCGGCTGTAGATCTCCCGGGCGTACAGCAGGAACCGTTCGCCGTCCGGCGTCAGCGTGACGCCCCGGCCGCTGCGGTTGAAGATGCGGACCCCCAGCTCCTTCTCCAGCTCCTTCACCGCACCGGTGAGGGAAGGCTGGGCCACGTAAAGCTGCTCCGCCGCCCTGTTCATGGAGCCGCAGTCGGTGATCGTGATGATGTATCTCAGCTGCGTCAAAGTCATGATAGCGCCGCCTTAAAAGTCTTCGCCCATCTGCATGGCCTGATTGAAGATCTCTGCCGGCGTCTTCTCCTTGAAGGAGCGGGTCTCGATGAGGCCGATGCGCAGCTTCTTCATCCTCTGGTACATGCGCTTCGGCTGGCTCCCCTCCTCCTTCACCGGATAGGTGGTGGCGATGACGGACTTCGTCCCGCTCTCCGACAGCCGCTTGGCGATGTATCCCGCCTCGTAGAGGTCTCCGGAGGCGAGCTTCCTCATCTTGCAGGAGATCAGGACCGGAACGCTCCGCTTGATGCCGAGGACGTCGATCTCGTTGTCCTCGGTGTCCAGATCGTCCGCCGCCCTCCAGTCCACGACGACGCCCAGCGCCGCCTCATCAAAGAAATCCAGGGCCTTGATATAGATGTACATCTCCAGCCAGATCCCGAAGGTCGTCATGTAGTGCATATAGCGGATGTTTCCATAACGATAGATATCGTCATCCTCCGCTTCCCAGAAGCCGTGGGCCTCGAATTCCCGCATGATCCGGCGCACCGCGTTGGTCCCCAGCTTCCCGTTCGGCCGGACCCGGACCTGGAGCTTCTGGTTCGCGGTCTTCGCCGCCGTCGAAAGGTGCTGGTACAGCACCTGCCAGGCCTCCACGTCGTCGAAAAGGATCTCCGACATGCTGAGGATCCGGTCAAATTCCTCCTCCTTCGGCATATCGTGGGACGGGGACAGCTGCTTGGCGCCGATGGCGTTAAAGAAATCCGTGAGATCGATGCTCACCGCCTCGGCGACCAGCTCGCCGGTGATGGCATTGTTCAGGCGGCGCCGCTTGGTGTCCAGATAGATCGGCGTGAAGCCGAATTCCTCCGAGATCCGGTAGCCGCAGATGGACATGAGTTCCGTGCCGCCGGTCAGGTCCACGTAGGCGATCTCATCCTGGTCCTTTTTGGCGATAGTCGTTAGTTTTCCATAGATATCGTCCATATCGTCAATGTCCACGGAGATGAAGTCGACAAAGGTGTTCGGAAGCCTTCTTTTTATCGCGTTTGTCATGTATTTGATGTCCATTCCGACCATCTCCCGGCGATCGGTGAAAAAGTAGATCTTATCCGGGTTCAGGGAGAAGATCGGGACCAGCGTCCCGACGACGTCCTTATCAAAAAAATCGATCTGGATCATGTTGATGCCTCCTTGTTGTTCTGTCATTACCGATGCGGGTCGTTATAGCTTTTCCCTATTATACCACAACTTCTCTTCCTGTGTTCGCGCCTCTTCAACTTTTCAACTGCAGGTTCAATGACATCCCCTTCCCAAAGTGCTATAATGACCTCAGCGAACGAAAGAAACGAATGAGGATGGCCGCGAGGGGCGGCCGTGAAAGGAGAAATACCATGAGATATACTTCATCGGAAGCGGCGAAGCTGCTGAGAAAGAAGAGAGAAGAACTGCAGATGCTGGTGACCCAGGAGCTGAACACCAGATGCTTCGTGGCCGCGGTCGGCGAGGACGTCGAAGAGCTCCGGCCGAAATACGATTACGAGGAATGCCAGAAGGCCCAGCTGGCGCTGGAGGCGGATATCCGCAAGATCCGCCACGCCATCAACGTCTTCAACACCACCCACCTGGTGAACGGCATGACCATCGACGAGGTGCTGGTCTACCTGCCGCAGCTCAGCGAGCGGAAGGCCAAGCTTGAGGGCATGTCCTCCAGGATGCCGCGGGTCCGCGAAGCGGCGAGGCCGATGCGCTACGGCGGTTCGCCGGTCATCGACTACAACTACGCGAACTACGACATCGAGAAGGCCGCGGCGGACTACAGAGCCGTCAGCGACGAGCTCGCTGCCCTGCAGACCGCGCTGGACGTGGTCAACACAACCGAATACATGGAAATCGACCTGTAGGCGAAAGCCTCAAGGTTGACGCAGCCCCGCAAGGGGCTGTGATTTCCGGGAGCGCACCTTTATAGCGGCATGATCCGTCAGTGTACAATGTCTCAGTTAAAGTCTCACACTGTTATTCCCCCGTTATTGAAAAAGGTATAAGGTCCCCCATCAGGAGTTACATGGCTCCCCGGGGCCATCAATTTTGCGCTCCGAAAACATCCGTCCTTGCCGGGGCGAGGACGGGGCGGCCCGAGTTCGGTTTCAGGGCCGCATTTTTTATGCGCCGGAAAGTCCTTTTGCTGCTTGACCCGGGCCCTCTCCGGGTATACAATGAACATCGCGCCCAAGGCGCCGCACAATTTGATCACATGCGAAAGGAGGAGCGCACATGACACCCATTTTCCTTTCGGTCGAGTCCCGGGCGACGGGTCGGCGCATCATGGCTTTGATGCACCGGCGCGGGCTCAGCGTACGGGACCTCGCCGATGCCTGCGGGTTCGAGAAGCCCCAGGCCGTCTACAAATGGCTGAACGGCCAGTCCCTTCCTTCCCTCGAGAATCTGGTGATCCTGAGCCGCGTGCTCGGCACCAGCATAGAGAACATCCTCGTCATCTCCGGCGGGGATGCCGCTTTTTTTGGCAAAGCGCCATTTTTTCTATTCCCACGGTGCCGTTCTATAGTATAATGGCAAGGTAACAGACTACCCAGCTTTCACAGCACACACAAGGAGGAATCCATGGATTACGCGAAAGAATCCCTTCGTCTCCACGAGGAATGGAAAGGCAAGATCGACATCGTCTCCAAGGTCCCGGTCGAGACCAAGGACGACCTGTCCCTGGCCTACACCCCGGGCGTTGCCCAGCCTTGTCTGGAGATCCAGAAGGACATCAATAAGAGCTATGACCTGACCGGCCGGGGCAACCTGTGCGCGGTCATCACCGACGGCACCGCCGTCCTGGGACTGGGCGACATCGGCCCGGAGGCCGGCATGCCGGTCATGGAGGGCAAGTGCGTCCTCTTCAAGTCCTTCGGCAACGTGAACGCCTTCCCGCTCTGCATCAAGACCAAGGATGTGGACGAGTTCGTCAACACCGTCTACCTGCTGTCCGGCTCCTTCGGCGGCATCAACCTGGAGGACATCTCCGCGCCGCGCTGCTTTGAGATCGAGCGCAAGCTGAAGGAGAAGTGCGACATCCCGATCTTCCACGACGACCAGCACGGCACCGCCATCATCACCCTGGCCGGACTGACCAACGCCCTCAGAGTCGTGGGCAAGAAGAAGGAGGACGTCAAGGTCGTCACCTCCGGCGCCGGCGCCGCGGCGATCTCCATCGTCCGCCTGCTGCTCTCCGCCGGCTTCAGGAACGTCACCATGTGCGACCGCAAGGGCACGATCTACAAGGGCCGCGAAGGTCTGAACTGGATCAAGGAAGAGATGGCGTCTGTCACGAATCGCGGTATGGAAAAAGGAAAACTTGCGGATGTGATCAAGGGAGCGGACGTTTTCATCGGCGTCTCCGCGCCGGGCACGCTGACCAAAGAAATGGTCGAGACGATGAATAAGGACGCGATCGTATTTGCCTGCG
>CADCOV010000097.1 GCA_902803185.1 uncultured Eubacteriales bacterium | reverse complement strand
TTGCGGAGGGCGTGGAGCAGGTCCAGCTGCGCCGGATCGGGCCGGTGAGGGGCCATGCGGCGGCTCTCCTCGATCAGGAACCGGTAAGAGGCGAGGACCTCCGGGACCGCCTCCTCTCCAAGAGACGCCGCATAGGCGGCCAGGCGCTGTTCCAACAGGATGAACGCCGCGTCCCGCTGTCCGGCGATCTCCCGGATCTCCTTTTCGGCCAGGGCATAGGCGGCATCCGCCGGACGGACGCTGTCCCAGAGGGTCAGGAAGGTCTCCGGCGTGGAAAACCGGAGCGCGGACTCGTCGTAGCGGGCGAGGAGCGACGCCAGGCCTTCTGCCGGCAGGGTCTCCTCCCCGGCGGAGAGGTCCTCCCTGAGCCCGTCAAAGGCCGCCCGGCTCTCCCGGACCGCGGCTTTCCAGGCGGGATCGTCAAATCCCCGATAGATCGCGTCCAGATCCCAGGACGCGTTGTTTTTTGTCATGGAAGCCTCCATTAGAGTTCCTCGAAGCGGTCCTTGGCGGTGTAGGCGCAGAGCAGGCGGAAGGTCTCGGTCAGACCGTCCAAATGGGTGCGCTCGTAGCCGTGGGAGGCGTAGACGCCCGGCCCGATCAGGCCGGCGCGCACGTTGAAGCCGACCCGGAGGGCGACGGAGGCATCGGAGGAATAGCTCGGATAGATGTCCACCGCGTACTTCAGGCCCTCTTCCTCCGCAGCTTCGATCAAAGCGTTGGTGACCCGGCGGTCGTAGACGCCGCTGTTGTCCTTGGCGCAGATGGAGACCATCTGCTCGGTGCAGGTCAGGTCGTCGCCCACGCAGCCCATGTCCACGGAGAGGATCTCCACCGCGTCCTCAGGGATGCCGAAGGCGCCGCCGTGTCCCACCTCTTCGAAGACGGTGATCAGAAGGTCCACCCGGCGCGGGAGCTCGATCTTTTCTTCCTTCAGGTATTTCGCGAAGCCCAGCAGGCAGGCCACGGAGGCCTTGTCGTCCAGGAAGCGGCTCTTGACGTAGCCGCTCTTCGTGATGCGGAACCGCGGCTCCAGGGCGATGATGTCTCCCGGGCGGATGCCCAGGGCCTTCGTCTCTTCCTCGGTGGTCACGCACTCGTCCAGGACCACCTCCACGTTGGTGTTGAAGTCCCGCGGGGCGGTGACCTCCCGGTTCACGTGGACGGACGGGTTCACCAGCTGGATCGTGCCTTCGTAGGCGCCGTCGAAGCGGGTGTGGACGTGGACGTTCTCCGTCTCCACGGAGTTCATGTGGAAGTTGATGTTGGAGATGGCCAGGCGGCCCGTCGGCTTGATGCTGCGGACCACGGCGCAGAGGGTGTCCGCGTGGGCCAGCAGGGTGAGCGGGTGGGTGTCCTTCCCGCCGACGCTGACGAAGACGCCGCCCTTGTTCAGGCGCTTCGGCTCGTAGCCAAGCCGGGTGAACTCCTCCACCAGGTACTGCTCCGCCTCCGAGGCGAAGCCGCTCGGGCTGTCGATGCCGACCAAAGCCTCCAGCTGTGCGGCGATATAATCGCGGTAACGTTCGATATCCATAGAGTGACCTCCTTTTTTGTCGCTTACAGATACCATCTTAATCGCAATCCGCGGGGATTGCAAGTGGGCAGAGGGGATATCTCGAGTATGCCTGAACTGGCACAAAGCGAAAGGGTATGGAGGTTGAAAAACGTTGAAATTACGCCATCTTTGGCACTTTGTCGGACTTGCCGTTCAGTTAGACATTACTGGGAAATGTTAGCATTTACAAACGCAAAACCATTGTGATATAAAGGAGTTAATCATTTCTGAAAAGACCGCTTTCGCGGTATAGATCGACAGAGGGAACGCCATGTATCGATACATCGGAAAACGCCTGCTCACAGGACTGCTCTGCGTCCTGCTGGCCCTCTTGTTCAACTTCATCATCATCCACATCGCCCCGGGCGACCCGATCCGCATCCTGGCGGGGACGGACTCGGTCAGCGAGGAGATGATCCAGGAGTTGAACCAGCGCTACGGCCTCGATAAGCCGCTTTACATCCAGTTCTTCCACTATGTCTTCAATCTGGCGAAGGGCGATATGGGCTACTCCATCTACACCGGGCAGCCTGTCGCCGGGGAGATCATGAGCCGACTGGGGCCGACCCTGCTGCTCTGCCTGACCTCCTGCATCATCGCCCTCATCTTAGGTACACTCATCGGCATCTTCTGTGCCCGCCACGTGGGCTCCAGGCTTGACGTGGCCCTGGGCAGCATCAGCTATTTCTTCGACTCCACGCCGAGCTTCTGGCTGGGGCTGATGCTGATCCTGGTCTTCGCCTCCACCCTCCACCTCCTGCCGACCGCGGGCATGGTGGACCTCAGGGCCAACTACACCGGCTTTGCCCACGTCCTGGACGTGCTCCGGCATCTGATCCTGCCGGGGATGGCCCTTTCCCTGACTTTGATCCCGTACTACTTCCGCATCGCCCGTACCTCCGTCATCCAGGTGGGGAACGAGGACTTCATCACCACCCTGAGGGCGGCGGGCATGCCGGAGGAGCGCATCTACCGCAAATACGTCTTCCGCAACGCCATCCTGCCGGTGGTCACGGTCTTCGGCATCCAGCTGGCCTACATCGTCAGCGGCTCCGCCATCGTGGAGATCGTCTTCTCCTGGCCGGGCATGGGAAGCTACATGATGACCGCCATCGGCCGCCGGGACTATCCGACCCTGATGGGCATCTATTTCGTGATCAGCGTCTCCGTTGCGGTCATGATGATCGCCGTGGACGTGTTCTACATGTACCTGGACCCTCGGATCGCCCGGGGCGTTTCCGGCAAGTAAGGGGGTGGATCGATGAATACCAGAATGCATGCGATCCTGAGAGCCGTCCGCGGCAACACGCAGCTGAAGGTGGGCCTCGCCATGCTGGCCGTGCTTTTGCTGTGCGCCATCCTGGCGGGCGTGCTGTCTCCGTATGATCCGTACGCCCTGTCCAACGACCTGGTCGCGGCGCCTTCCGGGAGCCACCCGCTGGGCACCGACCACCTGGGGAGGGACGTGCTCTCCATGATCCTTCACGGGACCCGCATCTCCCTCATGATCGGCAGCATCTCCGCCCTGATCGCGGCGGCGGTGGGCATCCTGCTGGGCGGCGTCTCCGGCTTCTTCGGCGGCAAGGCGGACACCCTCTTCGGCGGCTTCATCAACCTGTTCATGATGATGCCGACCTTCTTCCTGGTCCTGATCGTGGTGGCCCTCTTCGGCTCCGGCATGTTCAAGGTCATGGTCGTCATCGGCCTCACCAGCTGGGTGGGCAACGCCAAGCTGATGCGGGCCCAGGCCATGAGCCTCCGTGAGCGGACCTTCATCAAAGCCGCGGAGTCCGTGGGCGAGAGCAAGCTCAGGATCCTGTTCCGGCACGTGATCCCGAACGGCATCTTCCCGATCATCGCCAACACCACCATGGGCGTCGCCGGCGCGATCCTGACGGAATCCAGCCTCGCCTTCCTGGGACTGGGCGACCCGAACCTGGTCAGCTGGGGCCAGATCATCCAGAACGGCAAGAGCTATCTGCTCACCGGCTGGTGGATCTGCTTGTTTGCCGGCCTGGCGATCATCTATACGGTCATCACGTTCTACCTTCTGGGCGACGGCCTGAACAGGGTCCTGAGCCCGAAGCTGCGCAGCAGGTAAGGAGGCGGCCATGGCGATACTTTCACTCAAAGACGTGTCTGTCACCTATCATTCCAGCGATAAGGAAGTCCACGCGATCAACCACATCACACTCGACGTGGAAGAAAACGAATCCCTGGGCATCGTGGGCGAATCCGGCTCCGGCAAGACGACCCTCATCATGGCGATCCTCCGCCTTTTGAATGAGAAATCCTCGACGGTCACCGGCGAGGCGCTGCTGGAGGGCGAGGACCTCATCTCCATGTCCCCGGAGCGGCTCTCCGAGATCCGCTGGACCAAGATGGCCATCGTTTTCCAGAAGGCGATGAACGCCCTGAGCCCGGTCCACAAGATCGGCCACTTCATCAGCGACCTGTACCGGGTCCACGAGCCGGAGGCCTCTAAAGAAGAGGTCCGCCGCCGCATCGAGGAGTGCCTGGAGCTGGTGAACCTGCCGAAGCGGGTCTTTGATCTCTATCCGCACGAGCTCTCCGGAGGCATGCTGCAGAGGGTCTCCATCGCGATGAGCCTGATCCTGGACCCGAAGCTCCTGGTCATGGACGAGGCGACCACCGCCCTGGACGTGGTCACCCAGAACCAGATCCTCTCTGAGATCATGCGGCTGGAGGAAGGCCGGGGCATCACGAGGATCATGATCACCCACGACATGTCCGTCGTCGCCACCACCTGCAAAAAGGTGGCGGTCCTCTACGCCGGGAGCCTCATGGAGGTGGGCCCGGTGGAGGAGGTCCTGGTGGATCCGGTGCACCCGTACACCCGGGGCCTGGTGGACAGCTTCCCGACCTTCACCGTGGATACCCACGAACCGTTGAAGAGCATCGCGGGCTCCCTTCCGGACCTGGCGAACCTGCCGGCGGGCTGCGTCTTCGCGGCGCGCTGCCCGAAGGCCACGGAGATCTGCTTCCGGGAAGCCCCTGAGATGAAACAGTACGGACCGCGCCACACCGCGGCCTGTCACATGGCAGAGGAGGGAAGAGCATGAGCGATCAGACCGAAAAGAGGATCGTCCTTTCCTGCGACGAGGCCTGCCAATACTACAAGAAGAAAGAACGCTACCTCCGGGAGGACGGCACCATCGTGAACACCCGGGTGATCAAAGCCGTGGACGGCGTCAGCTTTGATCTGGAAGAGGGCGAGATCATGGGCGTCATCGGGGAATCCGGGTGCGGCAAGAGCACCCTGGGCCGCCTGCTGGTGCGCCTGGAGAAGGCCAGCAAGGGCAAGGTCCTGCTGGACGGCACCAACGTGGAGGAGCTGATCCGCAGGGACCGGCTGGGCTTCCGGCGGCAGATCCAGATGGTGTTCCAGAATCCGTTCGACACCTTCGACCCGCGCCTGACGGTGGAGAAGATCCTGGTGGAGACCCTGCGCCTCCACGGCATCGGATCCTCCGACGGGGAGCGCCGGGAGATGATCCTGAAGAAGCTGGACGACGCCGGCCTCAAACCGGCGGAGGACTTCCTGAAGAGGTTCCCGCACGAGCTCTCCGGCGGCCAGCTGCAGAGGATCTCCATCCTCCGCTCCATGATGCTGAGCCCGAAGGTCCTGGTGGCGGACGAGCCGGTGTCCATGCTGGACATCTCCATCCGCGCCGACATCATCAACCTGATCTACGAGACGGCCAAAGCGGAGGGAACGGCGGCGGTGTTCATCAGCCACGACCTGCTCACCACCCGCTACATCTCCGACCGCATCGCGGTCATGTACCTGGGCCGCATCGTGGAGATCGGCGACGCGGACGACATCGCGCTGCGGCCGCTCCACCCGTACACCGAGGCGCTGATCTCCAACTGCTCCTCCATCGACCCGCGGGAGAAGAAGGAGCGGATCGAGCTGGAGGGAGAACCGCCGTCGCCGGTGGATATCCCGCCGGGATGCCCGTTCGCCCCGCGCTGCCCGAGGGCGGAGAAGTCCTGCACCGAAGGGGAGCAGGTCCTGAAACCGTTCCAGGGCCGCCTGGTCCGGTGCAGCAAGGTCACCGGCTGACCACGGATCTATGACCTTCAGGGAAACCGGCCTGCGCCGGCTGCCCCGAAGGATCTCCATAGACGATACAAGCGATACGCAAGTAAAGAATGAAAAGGAGAAAAGAGAATGAACAAGAAGAAACTGCTCAGTCTGCTGCTCTGCCTGGTGCTCGCGGTCTCCATGCTGGCTGCCTGCGGCGGCGGTGGCGGCAATGAGGGCGGCGGCAGCCAGGGAGGATCCGAGACCCCGTCCGACGTGACCCCGGGCGGCACCATGCTCATCGGCATGGGCGCGGAGCCGATCACCATGAACCCGAACGGCAAGGTCGACAGCAACTTCAGCATCATGGCGCCGCTGATGTTCAACAAGCTGATGACCATCACCGCCACCGGCAAGATCGTTCCGGATCTGGCTGAGAGCTATGAGATCGGCGACGATGACGTCACCTATACCTTCAAGCTGCCGGCGGGCGTCAAGTTCAGCGACGGCGAACCGCTGACCTCCGAGGACGTCAAGTTCTCCTTCGAGGAGATCGTCAAGCAGGGCGGCCAGGCGGCCGGTTCCCTCAGCGGCATCGAGAGCATCGAGTGCCCGGACGAGACCACCGTCGTCATCAAGCTGTCCGCGCCGAACGCCTCCTTCCTGGGAAGCCTGGGCTATGACGGCGTCTACGTCCTGCCGAAGCACGTCTATGAAGGCAAGGACTGGCTCGACAAGGACGGCATGCAGGAGCCGGTCGGCTCCGGCCCGTTCAAGTTTGGCGAGTGGAAGACCGGCGTGAGCTTCTCCGTCGTCAAGAACGAGAACTACTACAAGGGACCGGACCTTCCGTACCTGGACGGCATCACCTACAGCTTCATCTCCGACGTGGACACCGCTCTCCAGTCCTTCCAGAACGGCGAGCTGGACATCATGGGCCTGCTTCCATCCGAAGCGTCCACCAAGGCGCTGATGGCTGACCCGAACTACAACTGCTACGTCAACATGTACGCCTCCCGGTTCTACCTGGGCTTCAACATGGACAAGGCGCCGTTCAACGACGTGAACTTCCGCCAGGCGGTCGCCAGAGCCATCGACATCGACGACCTGATCAACAAAGCCATGACCACCACCTGCGTCAAGGCGAAGGGCTACTTCTCGCCGCTGTTCGACTGGGCCAACGATCCGGCGGTCACCATCCCGGAATTCGACCTGGAAGAGGCGCAGAAGTACATGGAGGCCACCGGCCTCGAGAAGGATGCGGACGGTTTCTACTGCCACGTCACCCTGGACACCTATAACTATGAGCCGTTCCCGAGCATGACCCAGGTCATCAAAGCCCAGCTGGCCGAGATCGGCATCGACGTCACCATCAGCACCATGGAATACGCTGCCTGGGACGAGAAGGTCGCCCAGAAGAAGGACTTCGAGATGACCGTGGTCGGCGGTTACGTCGGACCGGACGTCTCCAACGCCGCGCCGCACTTCACCACCGGCGGCTACTTCAACGCCATGAACTACTCCAACCCTGAGGTCGACGACCTGATGGCCAAGGGCGCCGCTGCCGTCAAGCAGGAGGAGAGAGCCCCGTTCTATCAGCAGGTCTGCCAGATCCTGAAGGACGACATGCCGATGGTCGTGATCGGCGAGTGGGTCGCCTACACCCCGGTGCCGGCTTACGTC
Source organism: uncultured Eubacteriales bacterium (assembly GCA_902803185.1). GTDB lineage: Bacteria > Bacillota > Clostridia > Peptostreptococcales > Anaerovoracaceae > Eubacterium_B. The sequence continues at coordinate 2,900 of CADCOV010000097.1, read as the reverse complement.
CACAACTACTCCCTGTCCGACGAGGTCAAGGACGAGATCGGCACCTCCGATCTGTCCCTCTGCTGGATGGAGCACTAAACCGCCTTCCGGCTCCCGCCGGCAGGCAGGGGCCGCTCAGGCATAACTGAAAACTATTTACAGCGGGCAGGTGGCATACGTCTGCCCGCTGCTATATAATGCTGAATATGAAAGACAAAATGACGACCGAAGACATCCTGGCGCTGGTACCCGACTACCAGGGCTTTTATACTGTAGAGGAGATGGACGCGAAGGTGCGGGCGCTCTGCGAAGCGTACCCGGAGACGATCCGGGGCGCCGTGATCGGCCATTCCCGGAAGGGGTTCCCGATCCGGAGCATGACCATCGGCAGGGGGCCGAAGAACGCCCTCTGTTTCGCCTGCCCGCATCCCAACGAGCCGATCGGCATGATGACGCTCCTGACCCTGGCGGAGATCCTGGGGAGCCATCCGGCGTATACGGAGGAGACCGGGTTCACCTGGACCCTGATCCCCTGCGTCGACCCGGACGGGACCCGGCTGAACGAGGGCTGGTTCAAGGGACCGTTCTCCATCCTGAACTACGCCAGGAGCTTTTATCGGCCGCCGGGGGAGGCCCAGGTGGAGTGGACCTTCCCGATCGAACTGCCGGGATACCGGTTCGATCAGCCCCTGCCGGAGACGACGGCTCTGACGGCGCTGATCGATCAGCTGAAGCCGGATTTCATGTTCTCCCTCCACAACTCCGCCTTCGGGGGCGCCTACTGGTACGTCGAGCGGGCGGACGAGGCCCTCTGCCGGGCACTCCAGAACGCGGCGGTGCGGCAGGGGATCCCCCTGCACCTCGGGGAGCCGGAAGCTTCCTACGTGCCGAAGTGGGCGGACGCGGTCTTCGGATCCCTGACCCTGACGGACATGATCGAGGACATCCGGGCAAGGGGCGGCGAGCTGCCGGCCTCCGGTTCCTGCGGCGGCACCTCCGCGGACTACCTGCGCCGGGTCTCAGGCGGCCAGATGATGCTGGCGGAGCTCCCGTACTTCTTCGACGCCCGCATCGGCGATCAAAGCGAGAGCGGGATGAGCCGGGGAGACGCGCTCCGGGAGGGCGTCAGGATCAGCCGGGAGAACTACGGGATCCTGGAAAGGTATTGGGATAGGGTACGCCCGCTTTTCTCGCCGGAAAACCCGTTTTTCGCCTTTGTGGACCTATGCATCGCCTATCACGAGGCGGACATGGAGGGGAAGCTCGCCCTGGCGGCTTCGCCGGAAGGGGAGCGGCCGGCGCTGGTCTCCGAGGTCTTCGATGACCTGTACTGCCTCAGGCTGCCGGAGTGCCTGAACCTCGGGCTGGCGGCCAGATCCTGCAGGTACGAACTCGCCCGCCCGGAGAGAAAGTCCGCCGCGGAGCTGGCCTGTCTCAAGGAGTGTGAAAAAAGCTTTGACCGGGAGCTGGAGCGCCTGTGCGCCTGGCTGGAAGAGAATACCGACATCGAGGTGATCTCCATCCGCAGGCTCGTCTCCGTGCAGCTGGAGAGCGCTCTGGTCGTGACCCGGGCGCTGCGATAGAAGAATATCGATGAAGAAGGACAGAACCGAACAAAAGAATATCGACATGACGAGGGGGCCTTTGATGCAGGCCATCATCCCGTTCACGATCCCGATCCTGCTGACGAACATCTTCCAGCAGCTCTATTCGGTGGTGGACGGCATCGTCGTGGGCCGGGGCGTCAGCGACGCGGCACAGGCCGCGGTGGGCGCTTCGTTCTCGATCACCTATATGATGACCTGCGTGTTCCTGGGCATCGGCATCGGCGCGGCGGTCCTGGCGGCCCAGTACGCCGGCGCGGGCGATCGGGCGGGGGTGCGCAAGTGCGTCATGAGCATGAACTCCTTCCTGATCCTGGTCTCGATCCCGCTGACGGTCATCGCGATCCTGACCGCGGGGCCGTTCCTCAGGCTCCTGAACGTGAACGACGACATCTTCGGCCTGGCCAGGACCTACATGGCCCTCTATTACCTGGGCATGCTGGGCCAGTTCGGCTACAACGCCAACGCCGGCATCCTGCAGGGCCTCGGAGACAGCCGCTCGCCCCTCATCATCCTGGCGGCCAGCAGCATCCTCCACGTGATCCTGGACGTGGTCTTCGTCATGGGGCTCGGGATGGGGGTCGCCGGCGTGGCCCTGTCCACCGTGCTCTCCCAGTACTTCAGCTGGGGGCTCTCCATCGCCTACATCAAACGCACCCAAAGGGATCTGGACTGCCGCTTCGCGAAGATCTCTTTCGACGGGGCGGTGCTGAAGGAGCTCCTCAGGATCGGCCTGCCGGCGGGCATCCAGAACGCCCTGTACTCCGTGGGCATCATGGTCATGCAGCCTTTGATCAACGGCTGCGGGACGGTGTTCATCGCCGGTTACAACGCGGCGGTGAAGGTGGACGGGTTCGTCTTCATCCCGTGCAACAGCCTGGCGTCGGCGACCACCACCTTCGTGGCCCAGAACGTAGGCGCAAAGAAGCTTGACCGCATGAAGGAGGGCGTCCGGCTGATCATTGGGCTCACGATCGCCCTGTGCGTCATCGCCATCCTGATCGTGATCCCGTTCCGGTCCCAGCTCATGGGGCTCTTCACCAAAGACCCGGCTGTGGTGGAGGCGGGGAACGCCTACCTCCTCAGGGTGATCCCGTTCTACGTGATCTCCGCCCTCCAGTACATCTACATCGGCTTGCTCCGTGGCATGGGGATCTCCGTGGTCCCGACCATCGCCGCCCTGGTCAGCCTGTGGGCGGCCAGAGTGCCGAGCGCCTACTTCCTGACCAACCACTTCGGCGCCGACAACATGCACTGGTGCTACGTGATCGGCTGGCTCATGGGCCTGGCGATCCTGGTGCCGTACTACTACGGCGG
>CADCOV010000096.1 GCA_902803185.1 uncultured Eubacteriales bacterium | reverse complement strand
GAGGAGTGCCTGACGAAGGACATGCTGACGGCGGAGGGCCGGCTGGCGGAGAAGGTGGTGGACCGCAGGATCGCGAACGGCACCCGGAACCTGGCCAAGGAGCCGGCGATGACGAGGGAGCAGGCCATCGAGGCCTTCCTGATCGGCTTTGAGGCGGCGGACGCGGTCAAGGCCGCGGGCATCCAGCTGGCGGGCGTCGGCGAGATGGGCATCGGCAACTCCACGACGGGGGCCTGCCTGATCAGCGCCCTGACCGGCGCGAAGGCGGCGGCGGTCATCGGCCGGGGCGGCGGACTGGACGACGAGGGCCTCGGGAAGAAGGCGAAGGTGGTGGACGACGCGGTGGCGAAATATAACTGCGACGATCCGATCGAGATGGCCCGCTGCATGGGCGGCTTCGACATCTGCGCCATGGCGGGGGCCTACCTGGGCCTGGCCCGGCACCGGATCCCTGCGGTGATCGACGGCTACATCTCCATCGCTGGCGCGCTGCTGGCCAAGGCCATCTGCCCGACGGTGACGGACTACATGTTCACCTCCCACCGCTCGGAGGAGCAGGGCTACGCGCTGGCGGCGGCGGAGATCGGCATCCCGCCGATGTTCGACCTGGGCATGAAGCTGGGCGAGGCCAGCGGCTGCCCGATCGCCTTCAAGATCATCGAGGCGGGCACCGCCATCATCGACCGGATGAAGAGCCTGGCGGAGGGCCAGATCGACCACCGTTACCTGGATGAGCTGAGAGAGAGGAAGTTCCTCTGATATGAAGATATTCGTGAGCGGCGGCGCGAAGAACGGCAAGTCCTCCTTCGCCCAGAACAAAGCTGCGGAGCTGGCGGCGGACGGCAGGCCGCTGTACTACATCGCCACCATGATCCCGACGGACGACGAGGACCGGGCGAGGATCCGGCGGCACGTGGAGGACCGGGACGGCATGGGCTTCATCACCCTGGAGCAGCCCCGGGACATCGCGGGGCTGTTGGAACCGGGGGACGGGGAGCGCCGGGCGGACCCTTCCGGGGTGTTCCTCCTGGACAGCGTGACTGCCCTCCTCGCCAACGAGATGTTCCGGGACGGCGCCTACGACCCGGAGGCGGGGGAGAAGGTGGCGGAGGACCTCACCCGGTTCTGCGCTCTGGCGGAGCACGCGGTGTTCGTCTCCGACTACATTTACTCCGAAGCCCGGCGCTTCGATGAGTTCACCGAGAATTACCGGCGGTCCCTGGCTTTGGTGGACCGCAGGCTGGCGGCGCTCTGCGACGCGGTCTGCGAGGTCTGCTACGGCACGGTGCTCTGCCGCAAAGGAACGATTTAGCGATATGAAGAACCTGATCACAGCCTTTTTCATGGCCTGGGGAAACTTCCTCAGCCTGCCCTGCCCCTACAAGCACTGGGACAGCAAACTGAAGAACCAGATGCTGGCCTTCCTGCCCGGCGTCGGCGCCGTGGCGGGCGCTCTTTGGGTGGCGCTGGGGGCTTTGCTGCTGTGGCTCGGGATCCCGGGGCTCCTCACCACCGTGGCGATGACCTTCTACATCTACATCATCTGCGGTTTCCTGCACCTGGACGGGTTCATGGACGTGAACGACGCGGTCATGAGCCGGCGCCCGCTGGAGGACCGGCAGCGGATCCTGAAGGACTCCACCGTGGGGGCTTTTGCCGTGATCTCGGTGGTCTTCCTGGTGCTGGCCGCCTTCTCGGCCATGTACAGCTTCCTGTCCCAGGTCCCGGAGATCCCGCGGCTCCTGCCGCTCTTCGTGATCCCGGTGGCTTCCCGGGCGGTTTCCGGCGCCTGTGTTTTAGGCTTCGAGCCGATGGGTACCAGTCAGTATAAGGAGGATCACCGGGAGCCGAGGGGCCGGTTCATCGCGGCTTTGGCAGTCTGCGGGGCGGTGCTCCTGGGGCTTGCGGTCGCCGTCGCGGCGGTGTGGACCGCCGGAGATCCGAAGGATGGGGTGTTCTCTGTCCTGGCGACGGCGCTGGTGACGATGGCGGGGACCTTCCTGGCCTGTCTCCACGGCCGCAGGCAGCTGGACGGCATGAACGGCGACATCGCCGGCTACTCGATCTGCGTCGGGGAGCTCTGCGGCATGATCGCCTTGGCTTTGATGATGTTTTGGAGTTAGGGGGAGACGATGGTTTTCGTATTCGGCGGCGCCTATCAGGGCAAGCTGGACTTCGTCCGGGAGACCTTCGGCGTGAAGGAAGAAGAGATCGTCCGCTGCGATCAGGACGGGACGCCGGACCTCGCCGGCCGGGTGATCTATGGCATCGAGGAGATGACCTACGGCATGACCCGGCGGGGCGAAGACGCGGAAAAGTGGATCGCTGACCACATGGCGGCGTTCGAGGATAAGATTTTGGTCTGCACGGATATCTCCCGGGGCCTGGTGCCGATGGACACTGTGGAACGGGCCTGGCGGGAGATCAACGGCCGCTGCATGAACCGGATCGCGGCCCGGGCGGACGAGGTCTGGAGCGTGTTCTGCGGCATCGGCAGCAGAGTGAAATAACGGAGTATCTATGGCATCTAAGATCTATTTCATCCGGCACGGCATCACGGAGGGCAACAAAAACCGCTGGTTCTACGGCGCGGCGGACCTTCCGCTGGCGGAAGAGGGCCGGGAACAGCTGCTCCACCTGAAGGAGCAGGGCGTCTATCCGGTGCTGCCGGACAACGCCCAATATCTGACCAGCAGCCTCAAGCGGACGGAGGAGACCCTGCGCCTGCTCTACGGCGACGTGCCCCACACGAAGATCCCGGAGCTGAACGAGATGGACTTCGGGGAGTACGAGTGCAAGGACTTTGAGGAGCTGAAGGAGGACCCGGTCTTCCTGGAGTGGGGCTACGACACCACCGGGGACGCGGTCCTGCCGGGCGGCGAATCCCGGAACCGGTTCAACAGCCGGGTCATCGAGGGCGCGAAGGAAGTGGTGGCCCTCCACCGCCTCAAGGAGCTCTCCGTCCGCCACAACGGCCGGGACGCTGTGACCATGGTGGTCTGCCACGGCGGCGTGATCTCCGCGATCATGCAGTACTTCTTCCCGGGGGAGAAGCGGACCATGTGGGACTGGATCCCGGAGCCGGGCAGCGGCTACGAGCTGGAGATGAGGGACGGGGAACCGGCCTCCGCGCGGGTGATCGGCAAAGCCGGCGACGGCCTCATCGACACCATCAACGACTTCGAGGAACAAAACGGACGGGGCCCGATCGAGTGAGGCCCGGCGGACGTTTGAGATAAGGAGGACAGGATGGCAGAGGAAAAGAAAAAGAAGAAGAAAAAAGGCGGCTTCGGGACCTGGATGTACCGGATCGTCATGCTGCTCCTGCTGTGCGTCATCGGGTTCAGCGGCTACAAGGTCTACACGATCTGGGACGAGTACCACAGCGGCACCGTGGCCTACGACGACCTGGCGAGGATCGCCGGCGCCGTGGAGGAGAAGGCGAAACCGGGAGCAGGCAAGAAGGACAAGGATGAGAAGCCGGCCAGGCTCAAAATCGACTGGGAAGCCCTGCAGGAGCAGGGACCGGGGGTCAAGGGGTGGCTCCGTTCCGTCGGGACCTCCATCAACTACCCGGTGGTCCAGGGCTCGGACAACGACTACTATCTCCGCCACATCATGACCGGTGAGTACAGCAACAAGGGGTCTTTGTTCATCGATTACCGGTGCCCGGCGCCGTTCGAGGACTTCCTGACCATCATCTACGGCCACCGCATGATGGACGACACCATGTTCAACAGCCTGGGCAACTACTTCGAGAAGAAGGACTACTTCAAGAAGCACGCGGTGGTGGAGCTCTACACCCCGGACGGGGACTACGACCTGCAGATCTTCGGCGCCGCCAACGTGAACGCCAAGGACTACAGCATCTACAACTTCGAGCTCTACGACGAAACCTCCCAGCAGGCCTACATCGACTGGATCCTCGAGAACAACGAGCTCCTGAACTACGACGACTCCGTGAAGGTGAAGCCGGGCGACAGGATCGTCATGCTGAGCACCTGCACCTACGACCCGGGCGACGACCGGATCGTGGTCTGGGCCAAGATGGTCCCGGTGAAGGAGAAGAAGGATAACTAAGAAAAAAGCAGCTCCCGGAGGGGCTGCTTTTTCGGTATCATCTTACCATTTATCTTACCATTTATCCTACCATTTGCGGTAGGGAAGGCTGCTTTGCTACTGCCGTGCCACCGCCGCGCGATGCCGCCGTTCCGGGAGCGGCGGGAGCAGGATGCTGGCCAGGATCAGGGCCGCGCCGGCCGCTTTGAACGGGGTGAAGGCCTCGTGGAGGATCAGGGTGCCGGCGATCATCGCGGAGACCGGGCTCAGGGCGCAGAACATGCCGGCCCGCTCCGGGGAGATGTGGCGCTGGGCCACCGGCTGCAGGGCGAACCCGAAGGAGGTGCAGAGGAGCGCGAGG